>CBDAFK010000217.1:0-5586 GCA_965195235.1 uncultured Desulfobacterales bacterium
AGCGAATTCCTAAATTATTACAATTTAAATATGGTGTTTTGCTATGAAAAAACAGTTTATAAATGCAATCAAGGCTGGTGATGCTATTGATGACATTTTTGTATTGTCTGAAAAAACTTTATCTCAGAAAAGGGATGGGAAAAACTTTTTAAATATCACTGTTTCCGATAAAAGCGGAAGTATAAAAGGGGTAGTATGGGATAATGTCGATCAGATAGCCTCCGGTATAACTGCAGGCGATTTTGTAAATATCAAGGGGAAGGTTTCAGAATACAAGGGAATGCTTCAGCTTGGTGTAAAAACAATGGTGGCTGTCTCGCCTGACTCGGTAAATCCATCAGACTTTATTCCTGCAACTGATCTTAATATCGATGATATGTATATACGCCTCTTAAAAACAACCGCTTCCATAGAAACCGGCTATTTAAAGGAGTTGCTTGAAGCCTTCTGGGATGACGAAGATTTTGTTCGCAAATTTAAAACCGCGCCTGCGGCAAAAAAAATGCATCATGCCTATCTTGGGGGCCTGCTTGAGCATACCCTTTCTATGACAATTCTGGCCAATAAAATTGCAAAGCATTACAGTGAGTATTACACAGGAATTGACAGGGATCTCCTTCTGACAGGTGCGGTACTTCACGATATTGGCAAAACAATTGAATTCGATTATAAATTCAACATTGACTATTCGGTCCAAGGGAGGCTTCTTAATCATATTGTTATTGGAGTCGAAATGCTTGATGAAAAAATTAGAAAAATTAAGGACTTTCCGGAAGAACAGGCGATTTTGCTCAAGCATATGATTATAAGTCATCATGGAGTCAGAGAATTTGGGTCGCCGGAACCGCCTAAAACCATCGAGGCCGTGTTGCTAAACTATATTGATGAGATAGATTCCAAGGTTAACTGCATCCGCGAATTTATAGCAAGCTCAGATCCGAATGAAACCTGGACATCGTATCATAAATTACTGGAACGTTATTTTTATATTGGGGGAAAAAAAGGGATTTAGGAATTGAGGGATTTAGGAATTGAGGGATTAAAAATGATAACATCCTTCAATTCGCAATTCCTGAATTCCTCAAATCGCAATTAAGCGAAGCGAATTCCTGAATTATTACAATTATGTTTATCACGCTTGAAGGAATAGAAGGCTCGGGCAAAACAACCCAGATAAAAAATATAGTCGAATTCCTTGAAAACAAGGGCTATGACTGCGTGGTTACAAGGGAGCCGGGCGGCACAAAAATCGGGGAAAAAATCCGGTCGATCCTCCTTGATCCTGAAAATAGAGACATGAAGCCTGCATGTGAGCTTCTTTTGTATTTTTCGGACCGGGTCCAGCATATAAAAGAACTAATAAATCCTGCTTTATCTGAAGGTAAAACAATAATATGTGACCGTTTTTTCGATGCTACGCTGGTTTATCAGGGTTATGCGCGAGGTCTCAGCATAGACTTGATAATTAAATTACACGAGATGATAGCCTGTGGATTAAAACCGGACATTACTATCTTGCTCGATCTTTTGCCTGAAATCGGACTTTCACGGGCATGGGAGCAAATTGATAACGGCTCAAGAAGCGGGGATGAAACCAGGTTTGAAAAGGAAACCCTTTTATTCCATGAAAAAATCAGGGCGGGCTACCTTGAGCTTGCGCGCCTTGAGCCCAGGCGGTTTCGTGTAATAGATGCATCAAAAAGCGAAAATCAGGTTAAGCAACAGATAATTAATGAATTGACATTAGAGGTCAGAGCTTGCCCGCCGTCAGTCTATCGGGGTCAGAGGTCTTAAGCGCTAACTTAAACAATCATCTTAGTTTAGTAGCATGTGAATATCGAATATCGAACAAGGAATGTCGAACAGCAGAAGTTTTTTGAAAGGAATAAATCAATATCCTTCACTTCGACATTCTGCGGTTCCTTGTTCTGCGGTTCAAAATAAATGACTTCTGACCGTAATATAAATTATTAAAGTATTTGTTTGTCAATAAGTTCGGGTATCAGTCATTGCGAGCAAAGCGAAGCAATCTCGTTGATAGCGCTGAGATTGCTTCGTCCGCCTGATAGGCGAACTCGCAATGACAGGTTCTTCGACTTTTTACAAAGCTGTCAAAAAAGTTTCTTTAAAAATTATGAGCTATTCAATATTAGATACCATAGGAAAAACACCGCTTGTTGAAATAAAAAAGCTTAATCCAAACCCTAAGGTAAAAATTCTGGCAAAAGTCGAATATTTTAATCCCGGAGGCTCCATCAAAGACAGGGCCGCCCTTTTCATGATTAAAGCCGGTGAAAAATCGGGTGAGCTCACTCCGAATAAGACCGTTATAGAGGCAACGAGCGGAAATACCGGTATCGGACTTGCCTTGGTATGCTCTGTCAAAGAATATAAACTCCTGCTGATTATGTCTGAATCGGTAACTATTGAACGGCAAAAGATCCTGAAGGCTCGCGGCGCAGAAATTTTCTTTACCCCAAGCCATCTTGGCACGGACGGCGCTATAGAGGAGGCCTATCGCTTAGTTCGCGAAAATCCGGAAATCTATTTTATGACAGATCAGTTTAATAATGCGGCCAACTGGCAAGCCCACTATTATGGTACGGCAGAAGAAATCTGGAACCAGACCACAGGAAAGGTTACAATGGTTGTCGCTACAATGGGCACAACAGGAACCGTTATGGGCATTTCAAAAAGGCTGAAAGAATATAATCCCGATATCTGCATAGTTGGCGTCGAGCCATACCTCAATCATAAAATCCAGGGATTAAAGAATATGAAGGAGGCTTATCGTCCGGAAATATTTGATAAAAAACTACTCGATGAAAAACTGAATATTGATGACGAAGAGGCTTTTGAAATGACGAGACGCCTTGCAAAGGAGGAAGGAATCTTTGCAGGCATGAGCAGCGGCGCAGCCATGGTTATTGCCCGAAAGAAAGCCAGAACTATGGCTAAGGGCACGATTGTAGTAATATTTCCGGATGGAGGGGAGCGATACCTGAGCACAACCCTTTTCGATGCACGAGACAGGGCTAAGCTGCGACTGTTCAATACTATGGGCAAAAGCAAGGAGCCTTTTGAGCCGATTCATGCCGGAAAGGTTGGAATATATTCCTGCGGCCCTACGGCAAATGTCAGGATCGGCATGGGAGAATGCCGGCGTTTTGTTTTTGCAGACCTGTTGTGCCGGTATCTTGAATACAGAAACTACTCTGTAACCCATATCATGAATATTACGGACATGGATGATAAGACCATACATGGTTCTGGAAAGGCAGGCCTTAGCCTCTCTGAATTTACCGGCAAACATATTGAGTCGTTTATGGCGGATCTAAAGACGTTAAATATAAAGCCTGCCGATAAATATCCAAGGGCAAGCGAGCATGTCGAAGATATGGTTGCATTGGCTGAAAAACTTGTCAACAAAGGCTTTGCATATGAAAAACTTCATTCCATATATTTCGATATTTCCCGCTTTTCCGATTATGGCAGACTGTCGGGTATAAATATAGACAAGATAAGGCTCGGTTCCACTGTAGATCTTGATGAATATGAAAAAGACAACCCCAGGGATTTTACGCTCCTGAAAAGGTCAAAACTTTCGGAGCTGAAAAGGGGAATATATGTCAAAACAGGCTGGGGCAATGTTCGTCCTTCGTGGCATCTTCAATGCGCGGCCATTTCTATGAAATACCTTGGAGAAAGTTTTGATATCCATACAAGCAGCAGGGAGCTTGTATTCCCGCATCATGAAAATGAAATGGCAATAGCAAAAGCTGCGACTGGAAAGCCTTTGGCAAAATATTGGATGCATTGCGACAGGGTGCTGGTTGACGGCAAAAAAATAGATGAAAACCAGGCCCACAGCACACTTTCAGACTTAAATAACATGGGCTATTCCGGAAGGGTTATCAGATACTGGCTTATTGCAAGTCATTACAGAAAACCTGCAACCTTGTCCACTGGCAGGCTTGACAGCGCCGAACATTCTCTGAAAAGGCTTGATTCATGCATCCAGGCCCTGCTCAACATGGAAGTGGGCGCTCCCTATCCTGAACTGGATCAGCTTCTATACGACATCAAGCACGGTTTTAACAGCGCCATGGATGATGACTTGAACATTTCAGCGGCAATGGCCTCTATTTTCAAAATTGTCAAACAGATAAACATCCTTGTACTGAAAAAAATGATTGATCCGATTGGCGCTTCAAGAATTGTGGATGCTTTTCGAAATATAGATTCGGTGCTGAAAATATTCGATTTTGGAGCCGACCTTTTTGATCCTGAAATTCAAAGCCTGATTAAACAAAGAGATAAGGCCAGGATGGAAAAAAATTGGGATCTTGCCGACAAAATTCGTGATCAATTAATAGAGCGTAGAATTACCATAAAAGATGGGAGAGCAACTTAAGAAAAAATGAAACCAATATATTTTCCATTTACCTGTATTTTTGATTTATCTGCGGAAATAATCCCGGCAATTTTTGGACAGATTGTTGTATATCGCCCCTCAAGTAAAAACCTTTCTGAAATGATGCAGGAATTGGCAAAAAGAGGGGCCATTGACATACAAATACCCGTAAAAAAAGATGAGAATAAACTTGATGCGATTTTAAAAGATTACAAATCATGGGTAAACCTCCATCTCGGTGATAAGCAAGGCATGACCGCTTTTTTCAAGACACACGCAGATAAGATACCATTTTTTGATGATACCATTACTGCGCAAATCAGGGCGGACATAAAAAAGAAAACACAGCAAAAACAAACTGAAACAAAACCCGACCCTCTTTTTAACGCAAGAATATTCTTAAGCATTGCCCAGGAATTTGACGCTCAAAATTGGGAAATAAATCAAAAGCTTTTCATGGTTGAAGAGATGCAGCAAAAGCTTATTGAAAATATTGAGGGAAAAATTGACAGCTTTTATATTAAAAATGCTAAAAACAATCTGTCTGGATCCTACGACCCCCCTATATCCGACAACGATTCGCGCGCTTACATGACAGCCGACAGGATAAAGGCATGGGCTCTTCTTATGCAACATGATAACCAGGGATCCGGGCTGTTTATTACAGACAGCTCCTCGGCATTTGACTATTTGATTGACAAAGCCTCTCAAACCGAGATTCTAATTAGGTTTGACTCAATTCCTCTGCAAAAAAACAGTATGGAGAAAGCGGATGAATTGCGTGGCAACTTCATGAAACAGCTTGAAATTATAGCAACAAATCCCTGGCCAACATCAACCGGCAAAATCGTTAACCCGTGTTTTGCTAAAAATAGTGACACAAAGGTTTCTTTGACTCTTGCTATTGTGCCCGGCAAAACGCCGCATGAATTTTTTGCAGGTTGCTGTGGATATAACCAGCCGGAATCAAAGGAAAAGCCTCAATTTCAAAATACCCTGTTAGGGCTTGTTGAACTAAAAAAATATCAGAAGACTTGACTTGAGTTGTCAATTGATATATGGGATTTTTTTAAAACAAGAGATAATTGGTGATTTGGTTGCCATCGGTTTAAAGCTAAGTTGAGTGATTTTTTGCGAAGGTATGTGCTGAGATCTTGATGCATAAGGATTTG
>CBDAFK010000218.1:0-4835 GCA_965195235.1 uncultured Desulfobacterales bacterium
AATTTTCCAGGAATAGAAAAACACAAAAATCCGGATGATACGCTGTTCAGCAAGGAGCAGATCATTACTCCTGCTATTTTAGATAGAGCGACAGCATTTCTTCAAAAAAAAGACAAGAATTCCTCTGAAAAAGATATAAGAGGAATGATAGGTATAGAAGCGGAAATACCGCTTGAGATTCAGGAAGAGATGAAAAAAGCTGAGAAAGCAAAAAAATCATATCCTTTTTTCCCCAATCAGTTTAATTTAAGTCTTACTGCGGAACGAGACGAAATTTTCTCGATAAAAGAAAAAAACCGGATCTTACTGTCAATAGTGAATGAATACAGAAAAGACTTTGAGAAAAAATACGGGGAAGGACCATTGGTGGTGATTGAATTTCCCGACGATTTTCTTGCAAATTCAGACTATCTTGATACGATCAATACCTTTAAAGTCAGAGTAGATAGCTTTATTAATTTTTTGGATGCCAAGATAGCAAAAGCCGGGTTTTTAAGATCGCAGAAAACAGGCGATTCATTCATAGATATAAAAAATGATCTCGAATTGCTTAATAATATTAGCGTTTCCAAAACAGAAGCAGCCATTAAAACATTAAAGCTTACTAAGAATAAAGACAATCTTATTAATTTATACAGACATAAAATAAGAACAATTGAGGTTGAGAGAAAGAAGAAAGAGAAAGAGGCATTGGTTGCTAAGAAGCTGTTGAAGGATATGAGACAACCGGAAAGATACGAGCCATCAAAGGGGGCAGTTGGCAAAAAAGGAGAGACAAATCTGGTTCTTGATACTTCCTTTATCAAGGACTTGATCAAGGAAGATTCTTCTTCACTTCTTTTAAAAACCGCTCTGCTGGCAGAGGTAAATGCAAAAAATCTGGAAGTTGACAAAGAATTTCTGGAAGAAGAGATTGCTTTCTTAAAGGAAAAGGAAAAGGAAAAGGAAAAGGAAAATATTGCCTTTGTGGTAACAGATTTAAAGGATATAGAGGGCAGAATTGTTGCCTTGTCAAAAAGGGCAAATGAGTTGAACATGGAACATCTTGGCAAGTTAGTAGGTAATGCTGTCCAGGTTGTAAAGGATTCTGAAACCAGCTCAGTGCGGTCAAAAAGTGTGAAAAAGATCGCCCTTCTTGCCACTGTGGTTGCATTGTTCATGGCTGTTTTCCTTGCCTTCTTCATCGAATACATAAAAAATGCCACCCGCTCCACCAAACAAAAATAAACAAAGAGTATACCTTGGGAGGTGACGCAGTTGTCTAAAGTAACCGCAAAATATCAAGTTACAATACCTGTGAAAGTTAGAAAGGAAATGGGTATTGTTCCTGGAGCTGAGGTCGATATCACAAAAAAGGGGCAAAAATACGTTCTTGTTGTTAACCCGATAGAAACAATCAGGAAGAAGTGGCGTGGGAGGTTCAAAGGCGGACCAACAACAATGGAATATATGGATGAAGTCAGGGGCAAAGTAAATTGAGAGTCTGCGTAGATACCACCATCCTGCTTGATATATTGAAAGATGAGTTCAGATGCAAAGTGTAGCGCCATTCTTACCAGAGATAGAGGCATATATAGCAAGTATTTTCCCGCACTGGTTGGATATGAAGATTGCCTCAATCTCTAAGAATTGTTTTTTGCCAGAGCAAGCCTGCCCAGTGAACCGCAATAGCGAGCGCATTCCCCGTAGCTTCTTGCTACAGGGTTCTTCAATCCAATTAATCCTGCCTGCCACGTAACTCCGGCAGATGGTACTGGGGTTAATCCTGCCTGCCCGCCTATATTTCTGGAGGGTCCAAAATTATTTTTCTTGACTAAATAACCCGTTCAATATAAGAATGCTGTTCAAAACTGAACAGCCATTCAAAATTAAAAACTCAGAATTTAAAACTATAAACCATGCTCCTTTCAGAAAAGCACTTTCAAATATTAGAGACCCTGGATGGCCAGGAGATTTCAACTCAGCGCCAACTCGCTGACTCTACAGGAATCAGCCTGGGCCAGATTAATTATGTCCTGAAGCAGTTTTTATCAAAAGGTCTCATCAAAATCGGCAACTTCCGTAAAAATCCCCACAAGATAGGTTATGCTTACCTTTTAACCCCAAAAGGGATTGAGGCAAAATCAAAGCTGGCGGCACGTTTTATAATATCCAAACTGAGAGAGTATGATAGCATCCGTAATAAGCTGGCAAAAAGATTAATTGCCATCGCAAAAAACGGCCATAATCGCATTATTTTTATCGGGCCTGAAATAGTAAAGGACGTTATTAATTGCATAATATATGAAAAGGCTTTAGCGCTGGTTCTAATTGCTCACTGCGAAGATTGGCAGGATGTCAAACAATATGATGATAATTCCTTTGATCTTGTTGTTGAGTTTAATGCAGATCAAGATCCAAAGATAAAAAAACAAATGGGAATTTCTTCTGACAGAGTAATTCCCCTCTGGTAATTTTTGATATACAAACGACGTTTGGCCGCAACAAATTTACAATAAAATTAATTAGTTAAATAGCCTCTTCGAATGTAATCCAAGAGGCGGAGCTGCCTCCAGGGTTGACTTTTTTCCTTCATTCAAAATTAAAAATTAAAAACTCAAAATTATACTGATCCAATAAATAACAAAATATGAACTCCGAATTTCACTACCACATAATCTGGCTCATCGCCGCCCGCGCAGGCCTTCCCGCGGAGGACACGGAGATCCTTGCCACCTCCTCGCAGTACACAGATGACAACAGCATTATCTTCGAGATCGACAAGGACATGCCCACGGCTTACGGCAACTACATCAGCCAGACCATGAACATACTCAAACCAAAGGCAAAGCTCCTTCGCATCTACCCCATATTCCACTTCATACCTGGCGACCCGATGGCAGAATCCACCTGGCGCAGAGACGGCAGGATGCACTGGCTCAACACCACCCCGAACAGCAAAAATGCAAACCGCGTGATAGACGCGGCTCTTGCATCAAAAGACCTCTACCGCATAGGCATCGCCTGCCACGGATACGCCGACACATGGGCGCACCAGAATTTTGCCGGCTACTTCGACCCATTTAACTCCATGACCGGCCCACTCAGCGTTGCTATACCAAACATCGGGCACGCAGAGGCCAACCACAACCCGGACGAAGTCGCCCTTGTCTGGAAAGACACAAGACTCATCGAAAAGCGCGTGGACAACAAAAGCCGTTTTCTCGAAGCCGCCGCGCACATACTCCGGAAACTCGCGAAATTCACTGACTCCGGAATGACGGAAAAGGAGCTGCAAAAGAGGGAAGCAGCCCTGAAAAAAGACCTCGACAACTGTATTGGCGAACAGGACCAGGCAAACAAATACGCGCAAGAACGTATTACCCGTTACAACGACCTTGCCACAAAACCGGAATACGGCAGAACAGAAATCACGCAATACGACGAAGACACATGGCTCGAACAGGCGGTAAACGAAAATGTCCGCGGGCTTCGCGACAGATCAGATTTTTTCCTCACCCGCTGGGACCCGCTGACCGACATCTACACATGGAAAGACCGTAAAAACTACAAAGACACCCACTGGCACAGATTTCAGCAGGCAGTAAAACAACATCAGGACGAAACATGGACCATTCTCAAAGAAAAAAACCTGAAAGGCCTCCAGCTTCCGGAGATGTAAAAAATCCTGACAATCCTGTTAATCCTGCCTGCCCAGTAGCTCCGGCAGATGGTACTGGGTTCCAAAAAGCTTTCGAGAGTTGACAGACATCCCCACCTATGGTATTTATATATTATCCTACAAAGGAGGCGTATAAAACATGCATACTCAAAAGGTTGCCATTACTATTCCGAAAGAATTAGTAACGATGATTGATGGCATCAGTAAAAAAAGAGGGGTATCCAGAAGCAAATTTATCTCCACGGTACTCAGGGAAAAGCTCATATCGGAAAGAAACCGCCATATCAAGGATGCTTACGACCGGGCATTTTCCGACGAATCAATAAGAAAAGAACAGCTTAGCTGCGCCAGGTGGTTTGAAGGATTGGGAACTGAAGAGGGGCAGGAATGGTAATCCGGAAAGGTTCTGTTTATTGGGTAGATTTTTCACCAGCAAAAGGCTCCGAACCAATGGGCAGACGCCCTGGGCTTGTGGTTCAAAATGATCTGCTGAACAACAGCAAATTGAACACGGTTATTGTGGTTGCAATTACGTCAACTTTGAAATTTGGTGAACTGCCAGGCAATGTGATTCTGCGAAAAGGAGAAGCAAATCTTCCCAAAAGATCGGTAGTTAACATGACACAGATAAAAACTGTGGGTAAAATCAGCCTCAAAGAAAAGATCGGCAGCCTCACGAAAGACCGGATTGCCGAAGTTTATGAAGGCATAAAACTTGTCATGGATATTCCTTAATCTCCGGTCTTCCACCAGTAACCAGCAACATAGACAGAATACATCACATACAGACAAAGTTATAGCTTTTTTCCGTTTCCCGTCCTCTCAACGGAAAACAATAAAAAAACTTAACCTCAGCGATCTCTGCGGCGGTGAACTATTACACAGTTAATCCTGTGCCACACAAAGACCTGTCCGGTTTGGGCATCCATGCAACTCTGGATCTAAGCGACCGCCTTCGCTTTGGGCCGGATACGGAATATGTGGATGCCATAGACTATAAAGTTGATGCCGGAAAAAGAGACATTTTTTATGAAAGCGCGAAAAACTATATCAAAGGGCTGGACCAAGAAGCTCTTAATCCGGACATGGCCGGAATTCGTCTCAAAATTAAAGGCGAGGGAATAAAGGATTTTGTCATAAAACACGAGATAGACAGAGGAATAGAAGGATTTAT
>CBDAFK010000219.1:0-22717 GCA_965195235.1 uncultured Desulfobacterales bacterium
AAGGTGGTAGCCGAGGAGGACAAGGGGGAGGCCGAGGAGGACAAGGGGGAGGCCGTCGTTTCTAGTCATCGGGATACAACAGATAGAATATAATCATATAACATTTCGCCTAATCGGGTAAGGGGGAGTTTCTCTCTCCCCCTCCCCACACCACATAGCAAGCGGGTCCCCTCCAGAGTCGGACAAGCGCACTGGGCGGTTCCCCGAGAGTTTTAAAATACGACCAGGTTTCTCTACCGGAGATAATAGGTGGGTATTATGAAAAATAGAGCCGATCTGAAAGTAAATGTTGGAGGGATAGAGCTAAAAAATCCGGTAATGACGGCATCCGGCACATTTGGGTATGCCAGGGAATTTGATGATTTTGTTGATCTGAACCGGCTGGGGGCTATTATTGTCAAAGGATTATCACTTAAACCATCCAGGGGTAACCCGCCGCCAAGGATAGTTGAAACTCCATGCGGCATGCTCAATGCCATTGGCCTTGAAAACGTCGGTCTTGCATCATTTGTGCAGGATAAGCTCCGGTTCCTGAAACAGCTTTCAACACCTGTCTTGATAAACATTTACGGTAAAGACATAAAAGAATATGCGGAACTGGCCTCACGCATTAATGATATCGAAGAAATAGCTGGCATCGAAGTCAACATTTCATGCCCCAATGTAAAGGCAGGAGGGGTGGCATTTGGAACCGATCCCGATACAGCCTGCAAAGTAGTAAAGGCTGTAAGAAGCAATACCGGCAAACCTGTTATGGTGAAACTTACTCCCAATGTGACCGATATTACAGTTATTGCCCGCAGTGTGGAGGATGCAGGCGCTGATTCCATATCATTAATTAATACGATAACCGGTATGGCTATTGACAGTGAAACCCGGCGGCCAAAGCTTGCAAATATAACCGGAGGACTCTCCGGCCCGGCAATTAAACCAATAGCTTTGCGCATGGTATGGCAGGTAGTTCAAAAGGTTAAGATTCCTGTAATAGGGGTTGGGGGCATAATGACCGCAGAGGATGCGCTTGAGTTTTTAATAGCAGGAGCGGTTGCCGTTCAGGTTGGAACTGCGAATTTAATTAACCCCCATGCCACAATTGACATTATTGAAGGAATAGAAACCTTTCTTATAAAAAGAAATATTCCGCGGGTAACAGATATTATCGGAACACTTCAAACCTGATGGTAAAACTTATAAAATCCCAAATTCCAAGCATCAAATTACAAATAAATCCCAAATCCCAATATTCAATGACCAAAACATGTTTGGAGTTTCGCACTTACTGAACCGGAAGCTTTTATCAATTGTTTGCCATCCTCGATAGTTGCAATTGTTTTCGGCAATGTTTTAACGAAAAGCCCAGGCAGCTTTAGCAAATTGAAATATTCTTTCTTCAAGATCATATACGGGTTTGGGATTTTGAGTTTTGGTCATTGTAATTTATTTGATATTTGATATTTGTTATTTAGAATTTGCAATCAGATGAGATCCCTGCCTTCCCCTTCAAGGGGGAGGGGGTGAAAAAAGGAAATTCTTATACTATTCAATTACAATGCTTCCGATGATATTACCGGATGGGCTTTTAAGTATTCCAGCCTGTTTAGCCCGTTAATATAAGCCTTTGCGCTGGCAGTAATTATGTCAGGGTCAGCTCCTCTGCCAAGGGCAATAAGCCCATCCTCATTTAAGCGCACAGTTACCTCGCCCTGTGCATCTGTACCGCCGGACAGGGCGCATACAGAAAATCTTAAGAGTTCCGATCCCGTGCCGGTAAGTTTTGCTATTGTGTTAAAAGCAGCATCAATCGGGCCGTTTCCATAACCTGCGCCCTGCGAAGGCCGTCCATTTATTGTAAGCTTAACACTCGCCATTGGAAGAACCGTTGTCCCGCTTATCACATGCAAATATTCCAGACAGAAGATATCGGCAGTCCGTAATATGCCTTCCGTGACAAGAACCTCAAGATCCTCATCCACAATATCTTTTTTCTTATCCGCAAGCTCCTTGAATTTTTTAAAGACAAGTTGCAATTCTTCATCTGAGAGATCGTATCCCAGCTCCTTTAAATGTGAGCGCAGGGCATGTCTTCCTGAATGTTTGCCCAATACAAGCTTGCTGGCGCTGAGACCTATGGTTTCAGGCTTCATAATCTCGTATGTCATGGGGTTTTTCAACATGCCATCCTGGTGAATACCTGCTTCATGTGCAAATGCGTTGGCTCCGACAATAGCCTTGTTCGGCTGCACAATAATTCCTGTTATCATACTTACAAGCCGGCTTGTCGGATAGATCTGTTCGGTGTTAATATTGGTTGATAGCGGGATATAATTGGGTCTTGTATGCAGAGCCATTACCATCTCTTCAAGAGATGTATTCCCTGCCCTTTCTCCGATTCCGTTTATTGTAACTTCAGCCTGTCTTGCTCCGGCGCATATTGCCGCAAGAGTATTGGCTGTGGCAAGGCCAAGGTCGTTATGGCAGTGTATGCTCACAATTGCTTTATGGATATTTGGTGTATGTGCCATTACATATTTAATAAGATCCGCAAATTCCTGGGGAATGGCGTAGCCTACTGTATCAGGAATATTAATAGTTGTGGCGCCGGCCTCTATTACGGCCTCAAAAACCCTGCACAGAAAATCAGGATCACTCCTTGATGCATCTTCAGCGGAAAATTCTATACTGTCAGTAAAAGATTTTGCATATTTAACCGCTTCAATTGCTTTTTTTACAACCTCATCCCGTGTCATTTTCAACTTGTAATCCATATGGATATCTGATGTGGCAATAAAAGTATGTATCCTCGGTTTAGCGGCATTACGAATAGCGCCCCAGGCGTCATCGATATCCTTTTTGGAAGTTCGGGCCAGGGCAGCAACTTCTGTGTTTTTCAACCTTCCTGCTATGCGGGAAACCGCCTCAAAATCTCCTTCAGATGCTGCTGGAAAACCTGCCTCCAGCACATCTACGCCAAGCTTCTCAAGCTGAATGGCTATCCGCATCTTTTCGCCGGCATTCATGCTTGCTCCTGGAGACTGCTCACCATCTCTTAAAGTTGTATCAAAAATAATCACTTTCTCATTCATGATTTTGCCTATTAATCCTTTAATGATTTTTCTCGTTCTTTAGCCAGCTTATACTGAAAACTGTCTGCCAGCGCCTGCCAGCTTGCTTCTATAATATCTTCTGAGGCGCCGATTGTGCTCCAGATATCA
This sequence comes from uncultured Desulfobacterales bacterium, assembly GCA_965195235.1. Taxonomy (GTDB): domain Bacteria; phylum Desulfobacterota; class Desulfobacteria; order Desulfobacterales; family ETH-SRB1; genus Desulfaltia. The sequence goes on from CBDAFK010000219.1 coordinate 3,213, forward strand.
TCTTCATCTCTTGACTCTATTAAAACCCTTACCTTTGCTGCGGTCCCTTTTCCTCCGTCTATTACCCGCACCTTGAAATCAACAAGACGCATGGAATCCAGGTCGGTTACATAAAATTTCTCCAGGGCCTTGCGCAGGGCATTATCCAGAGCGCTAACCGGCCCATGCCCTTCGGCGGCAGCGATTTCTTCCTTATCGTTGACAGAAATTTTGATTGTAGCATGAGACGAACATGGATAATCTTTGTCCTTTTCAATGTGAACCCTGAAAGATTTCAGTTCAAAAAGGGGTTTGAACTGTTTTGTAAATTTTTGCATCAGGATCTTGAATGAGCCGTCAGCCGCTTCAAACTGATAACCCTGCTCTTCGAGACGCTTTATTTCTGAAACAATTTTGCGGCTGTCAAACTCCTTTCCCTTAAGCTGAATACCCAGTTCTCTCGCCTTGTATTCCACGTTACTCTTGCCTGAAAGATCAGATATCAGGACACGGCGTTTGTTCCCTACATACTCAGGATCCATGTGTTCGTACGCCCCTGGCACCTTCATAATAGCGCTTACATGAATACCGCCCTTGTGGGCAAAAGCGCTTTTGCCGACAAAAGGCCTGGAGTTTAATGGAATCATGTTTGCAGTCTCGCTGACAAACCTGGAGAGCTTTTTTAGTTTTGCGAGGTTCTTACTCGAAATACATGGACAGTCCATTTTTATACAGAGAATCGGTATAATTGAGGTAAGATCTGCATTGCCGCATCTTTCTCCATATCCATTGACAGTTCCCTGGACCATAACAGCGCCTGCACGCATGGCTGACAGGGAATTGGCAACAGCCAGGCCACAGTCGTTGTGTGTATGAATTCCGATTTTAAGTGGCAGAGCATCTGTTTTTGTGCTCTGTTTTTCAGCAATGCTTTTGCGTACATTATTTATGATGGATTCTATATCAAATGGAAGGGTACCGCCATTTGTGTCGCAAAAAACAATAGTGTCTGCGCCGCCATCTAAAGCAGCCATAAGAGTTTGCAATGCATAATCCGGGTTTTTCTTATACCCGTCAAAAAAATGCTCGGCATCGTAGATAACCTCACGATCATTCTTCTTCAAGTACTCGACAGAGTCGCGTATCATCGCAAGATTTTCTTTCAAAGTATTTCTCATAACCTGCTCGACATGGAGATCCCAGGTCTTTCCAAAAATTGTGACAGCAGGAGCGCCGCTATCAAGAAGCGCATTTAAATTGGAATCATCATCAGGCTTGATTCCGGGCTTGCGGGTAGAGCCGAATGCGGCAAGACGGGCGTTTTGAAATTTAATATTTTTCGCCAGCTCAAAAAAGCGCTCGTCTCTGGGATTGGAACCGGGCCAGCCACCCTCTATGTAGTGTATCCCGATATCATCAAGCTTCTGCGCAATCTTTATCATTTCTTCGGCGCTGAAACTGATGTTTTCTCCCTGGGCTCCATCTCTTAAGGTGGTATCATATAGAAGTACTGGTTCCATAATTTGTCTCTTTCTCGTTACTCGTTACTGGTTGCTCGTTGCTCGTTGCTCGTTACTCGTTGCTGGTTGCTTGCTGCTCGTTACTCGTTGCTGGTTGCTCGTTGCTCGGTTCTCGTTGCTGGTTGCTGGTTGCTGGTTACTCCTTACTCGTTACTCCTTACCGCCTACTGCCCTCTGATCTCTGATCTCTGATCTCTGACCTCTGACCTCTGACCTCTCATTTCTTCCGCTTTTCCGGTCTTAAAGAGCGAACCGCTGCGCCGGCTCGCCACATTTCAGAATTTTTAATTATATCAAGCTCCTTTTGTAGTTTCTCCCTGTAATCAGGCGCGCTGTTAGCTTCCAGAACCCTTTTTGTTTCTTTGCCTGTTTTAACACGGTCATATAGATTATCAAAAAGAGGAGCCACAGCATCCCGGAACTTTGGAGCCCAGTCCAGGGCCCCTCTCTGAGCAGTAGTGCTGCAATTTGAAAACATCCAGTCCATGCCATTTTCGCCTACAAGACGGATAAGACTCTGGGTCAGTTCTTCCACGGTTTCATTAAAAGCTTCACTCGGCGAATGTCCGTTTTTTCTAAGAACATTGTACTGCGCCTCCATAGTGCCGGCAAGACATCCCATCAGAACACCGCGTTCTCCTGTAAGATCGCTGTAAACCTCTTTTTCAAATGTTGTGGGAAAGAGATATCCTGATCCTATGGCAATACCAAGTGCAAGAGTTCTTTCCCTGGCTCTGCCGGTAAAGTCCTGATGCACGGCAAAGCTGGAGTTAATGCCGCTGCCAGCCAGAAAATTGGTTCGTACTGTACGACCGGACCCTTTTGGAGCAACCAAAATAACGTCAATATTATTTGGCGGTATAATATTTGTCTGTTCTTTATAAACAATTGAAAATCCGTGTGAAAAGTAAAGGGCATCCCCTTCTTTTAGATATTCTTTTAAATCAGGCCATGTTTGAGCCTGGCCGGCATCTGATAGAAGAAACTGAACAACAGTGCCTTTTTGTGCTGCTTCCTTGAGCGGAAAGAGAGTCTTACCGGGGATAAAACCGTCCACAACAGCACGGTCCCACGATTTACTTTCGTTACGCTGCCCAACTATAACATTGATGCCGTTATCCTTCATATTTAAAGCCTGCCCAGGCCCTTGAACTCCGTAGCCAAGAACTGCAATTGTTTCATTTTTAAGCACTTCCCTGGCTTTATCCAGAGAAAATTCTTCAGATGTAATTACCTCTTCTACAACACCGCCAAAATCGATATTTGCCATTTGATTCTCCCCTGATTTTATTTTGGTTCACGGAAAAGGGCGATAATTCCTGTTTTTGCAATTTCCTTAATTCCTATCGGCCCTAAAAGATTTAAAATTGCCTCCATTTTGTCTTCATCTCCAGTAACCTCTAAGGTATAATGCCCCTGACCTACATCAACTACTTTACACCTGAAAATATCGACAATTCTGAGGATTTCAGCCCTGTGTTCCGGCTTGGCCTGCACCTTGATAAGGGCCATCTCCCTTTGAACATAACTTGATCCTGTAAGTTCGTATACTTTTATCACATTAATAAGCTTGTGAAGCTGCTTCATAATTTGCTCGACAACCGGTGTATCCGCTATGGTGACCATGGTAATCCTTGACACCAGAGGATCAATAGTTTCGGCAACAGAAAGACTTTCAATATTATAGCCTCTACCGCTGAATAATCCTGCAATCCTGGACAGCACCCCTGGCTGATTGTCAACTAAAATCGAAAGTATATGTTTTTGCTGTGTCATGATTTATATCCTCCTTATCCCTAAGCCAGAAGCATTTCCGTTATAGGAGCTCCGGCAGGCACCATTGGATAAACACATTCTTCCCTCTCAACCACAAAGTCCATAATTACTGTTTTAGGTGAAGAAAGGCCTTTTATGAGCACCGGTTCAACCTCTTCAGGCTTTGTAGCCCTTAAACCAACAGCACCATATGCCTCTGCCAGTTTTACAAAATCAGGCGCATGCTCCATACCTGTACCGGAATAACGTTTGCCATAGAACAGTTCCTGCCACTGTCTAACCATGCCAAGATACCGGTTGTTCAGGATAACGATTTTTACCGGAAGATTGTATTGCTCTGCAGTTGCCATTTCCTGTATGTTCATCTGAATGCTGCCGTCTCCGGCAATGTCCACTACAAGCTTATCCGGGCAGGCAATCTGAGCGCCGATTGCAGCGGGAAGTCCGAACCCCATACACCCCAGACCGCCGGATGTAATAAAATGATTTGGTTTTTCAAAATGATAATACTGGGCCGCCCACATCTGATTCTGGCCCACTTCAGTAGTTATAATCGCATTGCCTTTAGTCAATTCGTAGAGTTTCTCGACAACATATTGCGGCTTTATAATATCTTCTTGTTTATATGCAAGAGGCCTTGTGCTTTTCCACTGTTCAATCTGATCAAGCCATTTTTTTCTCTTTGTCTTGAGATCGCCTAAGTCCTCCTTGTCTAAGAGCCCGTTAAGAAGACCGAGGGTAATTTTGCAATCACCTACAATAGGAACGGCAACAGGGATATTCTTGCGTATTGATGTGGGATCAATATCAATATGCACAATCTTTGCGTTGGGGGCAAATGTATCTGTTTTTCCGGTAACACGGTCGTCAAAACGGACCCCTGCGGCAACAATAAGATCGCAATCTCCTGAGCACATGTTGGCTCGATATGCGCCATGCATGCCAATCATGCCAAGCCACAAAGGATCCGTGCCCGGGAATACTCCAAGCCCCATTAAGGAGCATGTTACAGGTGTCCGGGTTTTACGAGCCAATTCAGTAAGCTCTTTTGAACCCTTTGAAAGAACAACCCCGCCGCCTGCAAAAATAATCGGCTTTTTGGCATTCTTTATAAGTTTTACTGCCTTCTGCAACTGTTTCATGTTCGGGTTGTAGGTAGGATTGTATGACTTCAGCTCAATTTTTTTTGGCGCTTTGTATGTTATTTTTGTGCTTGATACATCCTTTGGAAGATCGATCAGCACGGGCCCGGGGCGGCCGGAACCAGCTATGATAAATGCCTCCTTAACAATTCTTGCAAGATCCTCGGTTCGTTTAACAAGGTAGTTGTGTTTGGTGCACGGCCTTGTTATTCCGACAATATCCACTTCCTGAAAGGCATCGTTGCCGATAAGCTGTGTCGGAACCTGGCCGGTAAATATTACTATCGGAATGGAATCCATGTAGGCAGTTGCAATTCCGGTTACAGTATTGGTAGCCCCTGGCCCGGATGTTACCAGGCATACTCCCACCCTGCCGCTGGCCCTTGCATAACCATCCGCGGCATGAATCGCTCCCTGCTCATGCCGGACCAGTATATGCCGTATATCTGTTTTAGCCAGTTCATCATAAATATCTATGACAACACCTCCAGGAAATCCAAAAATCGTGTCAACACCTTCTTCCTTGAGCACCTCCATAAGGATTTGTGCGCCTGTAAGTTTCATGATAAATCCTTTCTTTTGCTGGTTACTGGTTACTCGTTGCTCGTTGCTCGTTACTGGTTACTCGTTGCTGGTTGCTGGTTATAAGTAAGCTAAAGTGCCTAAAATGCCTAAAGTATGTTAAAGTGCCTAAAGTTAAGGAATGCGCCTTCGGTGCTGCTAATTTTAACTTTTGGGCTTGGTTCTAACTTCAGCCGGAAATAATTAGTTAGCTATGGTTTGCCCTGACATTGTGCGACAGGACGGGTTTTAAAATAGGCAGAATACCACAACTTTAGGCACTTTAGCTCACTTTAGGCACTTTAGCTCACTTTATTTTACTATCGCACCCTCGCTGGCCGATGATACCATGCGTGAATATCTGACCATATATCCATGTGTTATTTTCGGTTCAGGAGGTGACCATAAGGCAAATCTATCCTTGATTTTCTCTTCAGTGACCTTGAGAGTTATACTTTTGCCGGGAATATCGATTGATATAAGATCCCCTTCCTGCACAATTGCAATAGGCCCTCCCTGCATGGCTTCAGGTGAAACATGTCCTATGGATGCCCCCTTTGTTCCTCCTGAAAAACGTCCGTCTGTGATCAGCGCTACATGGCCGTCCAATTTCATGCCGGCTATTGCAGAAGTAGGAGTAAGCATCTCCCGCATACCAGGGCCGCCCCTTGGCCCCTCATAACGTATTACGACAATATCTCCTTTTTTTATATTACCCTTCATAATAGCCTGAGTCGCATCCTCTTCAGAATCAAAAACCCTGGCAGGCCCCTCGTGGCGCAACATCTCATCTAAAACCGCTGACTGTTTTACAATGCATCCATCAGGTGCAAGGTTTCCGAAAAGCACGGCAAGACCTCCCTGGTCATGACAAGGACTGTCTGCAGACCGTATAATATTATTATCAAGTATCGGCTTATTTTGTACATTTTCTCCGATTGTTTTTCCGGTTACAGTCATGCAGTCATCGTTGATAAGGCCTGCATGTAATAGCTCATTGACTAAAGCGCCAATACCTCCCGCTTGATTCAGATCCTCTACATGGTGTTTACCTCCCGGGCTGAGCGAGCAAAGATGAGGTGTTGCCTCGCTGATTTCATTGATCAGGTTAAGGTCGATATTTACCTTTGCTTCGTTTGCAATTGCCAGAAGATGGAGAACAGTGTTGGTGGAACAGCCTAAGGCCATGTCAACTGTAAGAGCATTTTTAAATGCCTTTTCGGTCATGATTTTTTTTGGAGTAATCTGCTGCTCTAAAAGGCTGATTATCTGCATTCCAGCCTCCTTGGCCAGACGGATACGCGCGGCCATCACGGCAGGAATTGTGCCGTTGCCGGGCAAACCCATGCCTATGGCCTCGGTCAAACAGTTCATGGAGTTGGCTGTAAACATGCCGGCGCATGATCCGCAGGTTGGGCAAGCGGCATTTTCAATAGCGGTCAAGTCCTTTTTCGTCATCCTGCCTGAAAGCACCGCGCCAACAGATTCAAAAACAGTAACAAGATCGATTTTCCCTCCCTTTGTTTGATCGGGATTATCGCCGGCCAGCATAGGACCTCCACTTATTATAATGGTGGGAAGATTTAGACGCGCGGTGGCCATCAGCATTCCCGGAACGATCTTGTCGCAATTTGTAACCATAACCATGGCATCGAATGCATGGGCAGTGGCCATCACCTCAATTGAATCCGCGATAAGTTCACGGCTTGCAAGGGAATACTTCATCCCTGTATGATTCATGGCAATGCCGTCGCAAACGCCGATAGTGCCGAATTCGACAGGAGTGCCGCCTGCCATATAAACCCCGGCCTTAACTGCTTCAACAATTTTGTCCAAATGAACATGACCCGGAATAATCGCATTGGCTGGATTAACAATGCCGACAAGCGGTTTTTGTAATTCAGTATCTGTGTATCCCATTGCCTTAAAGAGGCTTCGATGAGGCGCCCTTTCAATACCTTTTTTAACAATATCGCTTTTCATTTTGATTAGTCTCCTGAAAACAGGTTTCTTTAAAAAAAAATCCGTTACCAGTTTGAGGGGCTGATAACGGATTTTATATTTCTTATTAAGGATATAATCAAGCCATTATTAAGCCCCTTCCTCGTAGCAGGTTAGTATGCCTACGACGAGGACAATAATTAGACTAATAAGGCTATAACTGGTTGATAATTTTTTCATAATCTTTAGCGCCAATTTCAAAACGTCCCCTTTTGCCCGATCTCTATGTCAGTCTCAAATTTTAATCCTCGAAATACTCAATGTATTCCTGTGCTTAAAATTTTTACCTTCCATGACATCAAACAAAATTAAACATTTTGAAACCGACTCTTTATTATCATTAATTTTAAAATTATTTTTTAACAAACTCGATAAATAGTGTCAAGCTTTTTTTGATTATGCCCCATAAGGTACTCCCCCAGTATTTTCCCCATGTTCAATCATTGTTTGTAAATCGCAGGGTGCGTTTTACGCACCAAAAAATATTCGATTTTGCCTATTCATAGCGTTTTATCATTCATCAGAAATTTGAAAACTCATTTTTTTATGCACATCCGGGCATTCCATATTATGGAGCAAGGCAACCGTGTTGCCGTCTTTTCCGCCGACACTGTCGGCTCGCTCCATAGTTACTTTAACTAAAAGCCAGTTTTCAAATTTCTGATTATAACATATGGACTGGTTTATCAAGACCAAGTTAATTTCAGTTATGCGTGCAACGCACAGGCAGGTGAAAAGTCGAAAACACTGACTTTCAAATAACTAAATCATAACCTTTTGGTATAATTGAGAACTTATAAAATCCCAAATTTCAAGCATCAAATTACAAATAAATCCCAAATTTCAACATTCAATGACCAAAACATGTTTGGAGTTTCAAATTTAGGTCATTTACAGGTTTGGAATTTTGAATTTTGGTCATTGTAATTTATTTGATATTTGTGATTTGTTATTTGTTATTTCAAGAAAGGAAATTCCTATACTATCAAGTTATTTTCGGTTACAGTGCCGCAAAGCGGCATAATTCAGCTTTTTACGAATTCATCAAAAATTGATAAAATTATATAAAGCCGTTGTTGTTTGGCATGGCTTATGATACAAAATTTACCTTATTAGAAAACCTGTAAATGTGGTGGTAACAATGCCGGTTTATCTGTGGAAAGGTAAAGACAGTAAAAAACGGGTTCGAAAAGGTGAAATGGAGGCTTTGAACGAAGAAGATGTTCGGGCACATCTCACTAGGCTCAAAATAGTCCCTGCAAAGATTAAAGAAAAACCAAAAGACCTTTTTGAAAATGTTGCCTTTATGCAGCCTAAGGTGGGTCAGGCTGATGTCATACTTTTTTGTCGCCAATTTTCTACCATGATTGATGCTGGTCTTCCGATAATCCAGTGCCTTGATATACTCCATTCACAACAGGAAAATAAAACATTTAAAAAAATGTTAAAAGAGATAAAAAATACTGTGGAAGGGGGCGAAACCCTTGCAGATGCTTTAAAGAAATATCCCAAAGAGTTTGACGATCTTTTTGTAAACATGATTGCAGCGGGTGAAGCCGGCGGTATACTTGATACTATTTTATCGCGGCTTTCAGCTTACATGGAGAAAGCGGCAAAACTTAAAGCCAAACTAAAAGGGGCTATGACCTATCCGATAGTAACTCTTATTATCGCTGCGATCGTGGTTGCTATAATCATGGTTTTTGTTATTCCGGTATTTGAGGAGATGTTTGAAGGAATGGGAGGAGCCCTTCCAATGCCGACTCAAATCGTTGTGAATATGAGCAGATTTATTAAGGGTAACATACTGTATATAATCGCCGCCATAGCCTTTATAATATTTGCATTCAAAAGATTTTATAAAACAGATAAAGGGCATGCCCTGCTTGATGACCTGTCTCTCAAGTTGCCGGTAATGGGAATGTTGTTGCGCAAGGGCGCTGTTGCCAAGTTTACACGCACCATGAGCACAATGCTAAGTAGCGGGGTTTCAATTTTAGACGCTCTCGATATTGTCGCAAAAACAGCGGGTAACAAAACAATTGAAGCAGCCATATATGGCGTCCGTTCCGGTATTACCGAAGGCCGCACAATGGCCGATCCTCTTTCTGAAAGCGGGGTTTTTCCGTCAATGGTATGCCAGATGATATCGGTAGGTGAATCTACAGGAGCACTGGATGAAATGTTGAAAAAGATTGCGGATTTTTATGATGACGAGGTTGACCAGGCAGTGGAAAACATGACCGCATTAATAGAACCGTTTATGCTGGTATTTCTTGGCGTTGTTATTGGAGGCCTCGTTGTTTCAATGTACCTCCCCATATTCAAGATGGCGGCTGCTATGGGTTGATAATAAATATCTCATTTTGCAAAGCTCTCTTGACACCCATCTGTAAATAAGTTAGCAAATCAGGTTTAAACAAAGCCTAAGCCCCCTTTTGGATTGGATTGACATGAACAAAACAAACGATATTGTTGAGCAGCGAAGAAAGAAGCTTGAAGACTTAAAAGAGAAAAATATTAATCTTTTTCCAAACGATTTTGTTGTTACAAATACGGTAAAAGATGTTGTCAATGCAACAGAAAACGGTCCTGATTCCATCACGGAAAATGATCTTGTTTTTGTTCTTGCAGGACGCATGATGGCAATAAACCGATTCGGCAAAACCGCCTTTATCAGATTCAGGGACCGCACAGGACAGCTTCAGGCATATATCAGAAAAGACCATGTCGGCGACGAAGCATTTTCTTTGTTCAAACAGCTCAATATTGGGGATTTTATAGGCATAAAAGGAGGAATGTTTAAGACTAAAACAGGAGAGTGGACTCTGCTCGCTAATGAAATAAAACTTGTTTGCAAGGCAATAAGACCTCTTCCGGAAAAATTTCATGGGCTTAAAGATCCTGAAAAACGTTATCGCCGGCGCTATATTGATTTGATAATGAATTCGAACGTGCGTGATATATTTGTGAAACGCAGCAAAATCATCCAGGAGATACGCACATTTTTTCTTAAGCGCGATTTCCTTGAAGTAGAAACCCCCATGATGCAACCCATCCCGGGAGGCGCGGAAGCCACGCCGTTTAAAACCCACCATAATGCTCTCGGGATGGATCTGTTTTTACGTATTGCTCCTGAGCTGTATTTAAAGCGTCTCATCATAGGCGGCTTTGAAAGAGTTTTCGAACTTAACAGAAATTTCAGAAATGAGGGGATTTCAACACGGCATAATCCTGAATTTACCATGCTTGAATTTTACCAGGCATATGCTAATTATAACGATTTGATGGATTTGACCGAAGAAATGTTAAGGGCTGCAGCCATAAATGTTACAGGCTCTGCACTAATAACATACCAGGGAAATAGTATCGATCTGGGACGCAAGTGGCGTCGCATTCCGCTGCTGACAGCTATGGAGGAAATCGGAGGCATTGATTCCGGCCTGCTTGATGACAGGCAAAAACTGCTTAATTTTGCCTCTTCAAAAGGTATTTCTATCACACAAAAAACAGGAGCAAAAACTGTTAGTTTGGGGAAAATTATTGCAAAACTGTTTGATATTTTAGTGGAACCAAAACTGATTCAACCGACATATATTACCGGATATCCGGTTGAAATTTCTCCTCTTTCCAGGAAAAACGACAATGACCCCACAATAACCGACCGCTTTGAACTCTTCATCGCCGGGTATGAAATCGCCAATGGATTTTCTGAGCTTAACGATCCTGATGACCAGAAAGAGCGTTTTCTTGAACAGGTTGCAAACAGGGAAGCGGGAGATGAAGAGGCCCATTATATGGATAAAGACTATATCAAAGCATTGGAGTACGGCATGCCTCCGACTGCCGGTGAAGGAATAGGAATAGACAGGCTTGTGATGATTTTTACCGATTCTGCTTCCATACGTGAGGTTATTCTTTTCCCGCACATGAAGAGGGAGAAAGAGGATACCACTATCATTTAACTTGGGTTGAGCGGTTCAACGTTCACGGTTCCCGGTTGAAGAGCCCTAACTCACTATTAACAAAAGGATAACACGGCAATAAAGAAAGTTCACCGTTCAAGGTTCATAGGTTCAAAGGTTGTCAACCCTGAACTCTGAACCGTGAACCCTGAATCCTTGTGAAGTAGGCTATAACCTTTGAACCTTGAACCCTGAACCTGAAACCGATTACTTTAGATTTAATTATGACTTTTGAATATTTTATAGGCAACCGCTATCTGAGGGTAAAACAAACCTTCATTTCATTAATTACAATTCTTTCCATAGCAGGCATTACTATAGGTGTCATGGCCCTTATTATAGTAATTGCCGTTATGTCCGGCGCCGAGTCTGAATTCAGATCCCGTATCCTTGGCGTTGAATCGCACGTTATGATAATGCGTTATGGCAGCCCATTTACAGATTACCGTCGGATAATTAAAGATATTGAAAAAATCGACGGGGTGAAAACAGCATCCCCTTATGTTTTCAGTCAGATTATGCTTCGTTCATCATCCCAGGTATCAGGGGCTGTTTTAAGGGGGATAGATCCTGGATCTGCCGGCCAGGCAATAAAAAGTCTTGACAAAACTTTTCTGGAACAAAGATTAACAAAAAATCAGAATGCAGGCACATCTGCTTTTGTGCCGGGAATCATTTTAGGCCAGGAACTCGCCCGGAATTTAGGTGTAATAGAAAACGATATTATTTATTTGATTTCACCGCGGGGAATGATTTCTCCTATTGGGCATATACCTGCAATGAAACGATTCAGGGTAACAGGTCTTTTTGAATCCGGAATGTATGAATATGATACATCTCTTGCCTATGTACACCTGAAAGATGCACAGTCTATCCTGCATATTGGAGACTCAGTAACCAATATCGGTGTTCGTGTAAAGGATATTTACAAAGCAGATAATATAGCGGAAAATATTGCGGCAAATCTTAACCGGAAATATAAAACCGGGTCATATTGGGCCAGGGACTGGATGCAGATGAATCGTAACCTTTTTTCTGCGCTTAAACTTGAAAAAAAGGCCATGTTTATTATTTTGACTCTTATAGTTCTTGTCGCTGCCTTTAACATTGCAAGCTCACTTATTATGATGGTTATGGGCAAAACAAAAGATATTGCCATCTTAAAGGCCATGGGCGCAACCGATAAGAGCATTAAAAAGATTTTTGTGTTCAAAGGGATGATTATTGGTTTAACAGGCACGATTTTAGGGATGTGTCTGGGACTAACAGGATGTGTATTGCTTAAACATTATAAGTTTATCAAACTTCCTGGCGATGTATACTATTTTACTACTCTGCCTGTGAAACTTGAGGCATTAGATGTTTTTGTTATTGTCTCTGCTACCATGATAATCTGTTACCTGGCAACACTCTATCCGGCCCGCCAGGCGTCAAAGCTTAATCCTGTTGAGGCAATTCGTTATGGTTGACAATCAAACAGGCAGGCAATCTCATTTAATAAGTGTCAGAGATTTAAGCAAGAGTTTCAGCCACAATGGTATAAGAATCGAAATATTAAAATCCATTAACTTTGAATTAGATGCAGGAGAAACAATATCCATTGTCGGAGCCTCTGGTATCGGCAAATCCACACTTCTCCATATACTTGGCACTCTCGACCGGCCGGACAGCGGAACATTGCTTTTTCAAGACAAAGATGTCTTGCTTTTTGATGATGAAAAGCTTGCAAGGTTCAGAAATGAATCTATTGGTTTTGTTTTTCAGTTTCATCACCTGCTTCCTGAATTCAGCGCTGTAGAAAACACGATGATGCCGGCTCTTATAAAAGGGGTAAGCAAGAAAGAAGCGAGAGAGGCTGCAGAGACAATTCTTGTCAGGGTGGGGCTTAAAGACAGATTGTCATACAGGGTAAATAAACTTTCAGGCGGGGAGCAGCAACGGGTCGCCCTGGCAAGGGCTGTGGTTTTGAAGCCGGTTATTCTTCTCGCAGATGAACCTTCAGGCAATCTTGATGAAAAAAACAAAAACCATATTCACGATCTGCTTCTAAAATTAAACCAGGAACTCGGCATGACGCTGGTTGTAGTTACACACAATATGGGTCTTGCATCATATATGTCACGCAGCGTAACAATTATCGATGGGCAACTGGTTACAACTTAATTGAGGTGTTTAATATGTATAGAGTTTTAAGCCTGCTAATAATTGCAACGATTTTTCTTTTGCCTGATGCGGCATATTCTCAAAGGTCGGTGAGCATTGTCATACTGCCTTTTGAAATATATTCGCAGGAAGATCTTTCATATCTTAAAACCGAAATTCCTGATGTAATCAAAAAACAGCTTAAACAGGACGGAGCCGATGTAATAGCCCTGGAATCTATTTTTGGTTTGCCTGAGTATTTGGATGAAGAAACCGCCGCAGGCATAGATGCGATTAGGAATCTCGGCATAAAAAATGGCGCTGACTATGTTGTTTGGGGAAGCTTTACACGGATAGGGGAAAAATTCAGCCTGGATGCAAAGATGGTTGAATGTTTTGGGCAAATGCCTCTGAAGGTTTTCTATGTTGAAGGAAAAGGGATAGAAAATCTCCTTGGATCTGTGAAGGAGCTTGCCGGCGACCTTGGCATAAAGCTTTTTAAAAGGGAGAAAATAGCGGAAATACTCGTGGCCGGCAATAAGCGTATAGAGGCGGATGCGATTAAAAAAATCATAGAAACTTCGCCTGGAGATATCTATCTTGCAAAAAATCTTGCCAAAGATCTTAAATCGATATTTTCAATGGGATATTTCGATGATGTAAGAATTGAGGCAGACGATGGGCCAAAAGGAAAGATAATTACCTTCAGGGTAAAAGAAAAACCGACCATCAGGGTAATTCGGATAAAAGGCAATAAAGTGTTTGACGACGAAGATATAATGGAAAATTTAAATATCAGGACAGGCTCGATTCTGAATATATTCAAAGTGCGCAGTAATATTGAACGGATAAAGGAGCTATATAAAAATAAAAATTATCATAATGTAAAGGTGGCCTACAATATACATGAGCTTGAACACAATCAGGCTGATCTCGAATTTGTTGTCAAAGAGGGTGAAAAGGTCAGGATAAAAAGGATAATATTTGAAGGAAATAAAAAATATTCCAGCAAAAAGCTGAAAAAAATGATGAAGTCGTCTGAAAAAGGTTTCTTCTCATGGCTGACATCATCAGGGGAGCTTAATAAGGAAGACCTGAATCAGGATGTTGGCATGCTTTCCGCCTTTTATCATAATAATGGTTATATCCAGGCCAGGGTCGGGGAACCGCATATTGAATACAAAGATAATTGGATTGATATTACAATAAAAATTTTTGAAGGATCGCAGTTTACGGTCGGAAATGTCGATATTGCGGGTGACATAATATTATCTAAAGAGGAATTAGAAAAAAATCTTAAAATTACCAGGGAAAAATTTTATAATCGTGAAGTCGTGAGAAACGACGTGCTTGTCCTTACCGATATTTATTCTGACGAAGGTTACGCATATGCTGAGATATTTCCCCGCATAAAGGAAAACCTGGAAAAATTACAGGTCAATATTACCTATACCATTGACAAGGGCAAACAGGTATATTTTGAAAAAATTATTATCAGCGGCAATACAAAAACCAGGGATAAGGTTATTCGCCGTCAGCTCAAGGTGTATGAACAGGAGCTTTACAGTGGCAAGAGATTAAAGCGAGGGGTGCGCAATCTGTATAGGCTTGATTATTTTGAAGACATAAAAATTAATACTTCAAAAGGAAGCTCCGATGACAGGATGGTTTTGAATGTGGATGTTACTGAAAAGCCAACCGGCATGCTCAGCTTTGGAGGTGGTTACAGTAATGTCGAAAATTTCTTTGCCATGGCAGCTATTGCCCAGAGGAACCTTTTTGGACGCGGGCAGGTTCTTCAGCTAAAGGCACAGCTTGGAGGCAAGACAACAAGATATACCTTGAGTTTTACCGAGCCGTGGCTGTTTGATATTCCTCTGTCAGCAGGCGTCGATCTTTATGACTGGCAAATGGATTATGATACCTATGATAAGGATAGTAAAGGGGTCGGCTTTAGATTCAGCTATCCGGTTTTTAATTTTACCCGGGCGTATTTATCCTATGCCTTTGACGTAAGCAATATAAAAAATATAGATGAGACATATGCTTCAAATCTTGTCAAGGACTCAAAAGGAGAAAATACAAAAAGCAGTATATCAACAGCCTTGAGATATGATTCAAGGGACAGGATTTTTAACCCAACAAAGGGATCGCAGCACAGTATAAGCGTGCAATATGCCGGTATTGGCGGGGAAATAGGTTTTACAAAATATCTCGCTGAAACAGGATGGTATTTTCCTTTATTTAAGGGAACAGTGGGTTTTTTACACGCCAGAACCGGGTATGTTAACAGAAATTCCGGGAAAAAACTTTTGGATTATGACAGGTTTTACCTTGGAGGCATGAATTCGCTGCGTGGCTTTGACTGGCGTGATGTAAGCCCGACAGATGAAAATGGCAACAAGGTCGGAGGCAACAAGTTTGTCCAGTTTAATGCTGAATATATAATTCCTTTGCTCAAAAAAGCGGGCATTGTCGGTGTTGTTTTTTATGATACAGGAGATGTATATAGCAACAGCGAAAATATTAATTTTGGCGACCTGCGTCAAAGCGCGGGATACGGCTTCAGGTGGTATTCACCCTTAGGTCCTATCCGGCTTGAGAATGGATATATCCTCGATCCAAAAGAAGGAGAAAACAAGGGCGGAAGATGGGAATTTACTATGGGCACGGCATTTTAATCCACAGATTACGCAGATTTCACAGAGGTAAAATAATATGGATAAAATCGATGCCCTGGATTTGAAAAGCCTTGTTACAAATGCAATAACTGAGGTGTTTGATACAATGCTTTCCATGGAGGTTGAAGCTGTTGATGCTGACCAGCAGACCGGTATTGATGGCAATCAGGTAAGTGGGCTGATCGATATAAAGGGGGAACTACAGGGAAGCATAAATATCCTGGTAGGCGATACTTTTGCCGGCCTTATGGCAGCCTCTATGTTAGGGATGGAACCGGAAGAGATAGAGGGCGAAGAAGAGGTCAATGATGTTATTAGCGAGGTAATTAATATTGTCGGCGGCAATCTCAAAACCGCTTTAGGCAACTCCGGCATATCCTGCGAACTGTCACCCCCTTCGATAACGACCGGAACCGGCCCTGGAATCGAATCAAAGGACAACCAGAGGCTTGAAAGATTTGCTTTTCACCATCAAAACCACCCGATCATTATCGAAATCAGCATAGACAGGGAAGAAAGCTTACAGCCACTTGAGGCTAAAGAAGATGTTGCCGACAAAGAAACCTTTGAAGGAAAAGATCAATTTAAGTTTTTAGACGAAGTTGCCGATAAACCGTCTGAGAGAGAGATCAGGGATCAGGGGTCGGAGGCCGGGGCTCAGGTTTTAGACGATGTTGCCGACAAACCGTCTGAGACAGATGAGCAAGCTGAGCCGGCAGACGCCGCTTCTGTTGAAACTTCGAAAGCCGGGAAACAGACTGAAGCGGAAGAGACCGGTTCTGTTGATGCCCCTGCTGATAAAACAACTGAAGCCAGGGAAGACCGTGCTGTTGATGATAAAGAGCATGTAAAAGCCATAGAAGGTCTTGAGAATAAGGATATTACAAAAAGCAATCTTGACCTTATCCTTGACATTCCTCTGGAAATAACCGTTGAACTTGGCCGTACCAGTATGAAGATAAATGAACTTTTAACCCTGGGCTCGGGATCGGCAATTACCCTTGATAATCTTGAAGGAGAAACCCTGAATATACTGGCAAATAAGAAGTTGATTGCCAAGGGGGTAGTTGTAGTTGACAATGAAAAGTACGGCATCCGGATCACCGAAATTGTCAGCCCTAAAAAGCGGCTTGAAAGTTTAAAAAAGGATAAAATGAAATGACCAATATTGCTGCATTTGATTTAAGAAGCTCTGTTATGAATTCGGTAAAAGATGTGTTTAATACAATGCTTTCTATGGATATAGAATCTTCCTCTGTAGTAACACGATCAAGTTTAGACGGCATAAAGCTTGTTGGTTCGGTAAGTTTTGTCGGAGATGTTATGGGAAGCATTTATGTGCAGATTAGCGATGCCTTTGCCTATAATATAACTGCGGCAATGTTAGGTATTGATATAGAGGAAATTGAGGGAGAAGATGAAATAAATGATGTTGTTGGTGAAATGAGTAATATGATAGGAGGCAATCTAAAATCCGGTTTTTGTGATTTCGGCCTGCCATGCGCGCTTTCCACACCGTCCATAATCACAGGAAAGGATTTTAAAATCGAAACTATTAACATGGCAAGACATGAGCGTTTTGCTTTTAACTGCAAAGAACACACAATTTTTGTGGAGGTTTGTATTAAATCGGTTAAATAGCACAGGATTTTTTTATCACGAAAGCACGAAAATACGAAGGTACGAAACTTTACAGGAAAACTCAATGAACAGTCAGAAACTTCATGATATTCCGGCATGGAAAAAGCTTATAAAGCATGCCCGTGTTATGGCTTTTCCCGAAAAGCATTTGAAATGTCTTGTTAAAGAAAAAGACAGGCTTAAAAAATATTCTTTGCAAGGCACTGAAATATTTTACGATTTTTCCCGCCAGAGGGTAGATAAAAAAACAATGGATTTTTTGTTTGAGCTGGCCGACGCAAGAAAGCTAAAGGAAAGCTTTAACTTAATGTCGAGCGGGGAAAAAATAAACACAACGGAAAACAGGGCTGCACTTCATACAGCATCAAGGGATTTTTCAAATGATTCTGTTTTTGTTGATCATAGGGATGTAATGCCTGAAATAAGGAAGGTCAGGGAGGAAATAAAGGAGTTTGTTTCAAAAGTCCATAATAGAGAGATAACAGGATCCACAGGAAAGCCGTTTAAACATATTGTTGTTATCGGGATTGGCGGATCATATTTAGGCAGCGAATTTGTTTCCAGCGCCTTGCATGCTTATGCTGATAAAGATATTGAAATTGACTATCTGTCTAATGTGGATATCCATAACTTCGGGAGGATAGTATCATATATTGATCCTGAAACCACCATCTGGATTGTTATTTCAAAAAGTTATACAACTGCAGAAACAATGGCAAATGCAAAACTTGCTGCTGCCTTTATGGAGGAGAAAGGGCTTGACCCCGCAAAACATTTTGTAACAGTTACAAGCAAAGGCAGCCCGGGTGATGATAAAAAAACACCTGTTATACGCTCATTCCATATGTTTGACTTCATAGGCGGAAGATACAGCGTAACCTCTGCTGTCGGCGGAGTGCCCCTTAGCCTGTATCTTGGATATGACCGGTTTGAACGTTTTTTAAAAGGCGCTGAAGAAATGGATAATCATGCAAAGTCCGCGCCTGTTCATCAAAACCTCCCGCTTGTTGCAGCCATTATCGGAGTGTGGAACAATAATTTCCTTGGATACCGGGAGCAGGCTATTATTCCGTATGCCGCGCCGTTACATAAACTGGCGCCTCATATCCAGCAGTTAGCTATGGAAAGCAATGGAAAATCGGTTACAAGGGGAGGGGATATTCTGGATGAACCCACGGGTGTAATAATATTTGGAGAGCCCGGCACAAATGCGCAGCATTCATTTTTCCAACTGGCTCATCAGGGCCGTCCGTTTCCCATCGATTTTATCGGAGTCGTCAAACCACAGTATGAACAGTTTCAATGCAGATCAAGAGGGGTCACAAACCATCAGGAACTATGGGCGAATCTTATTGCGCAGCCCATGGCGCTGGCCGTTGGAAAGGATGAGAAAGACAGGGCAAGATATTTTCCAGGCAACAGGCCATCTTCAACAATTATTTTAAATGATCTCACGCCGGAAAATATAGGACGTCTGTTAGCCTTCTATGAAGCTAAAACAGTTTTTGAAGCCTGTATCTGGGACATTTATCCCTTTGATCAGTTTGGAGTTGAGCTTGGCAAGACTATGGCCACCGGCATTAGAAATGAGATCGCAAAAAAAAATGATAAAAGCGACCATTCTTTTAAAGGGATGGATCATATTACCGGATTCTATCTTGATACACTGTTTGCGCAAAAGCCATAACTAACTTCCTGGTCAGAAAACCGGTTTCTTCCATTGACCGAGCCCATAGGCCGCATAATATATCCTGATGAATTTTTTATGGCTTTCAAATGCGATTTCCGGCAGTTCATCAGGATGGAAATAGGCAAGATCAGATGCATCATCACCGGCTTTATGATGACCGGAATAATTTTTAATTAGATAGCCCACCATGAGAACAGTATCATACTGGGGGCTATTGTTTGATGTAACGCCAAGAAGCATTTCAATCCGTCCTGAAAGCCCTGTTTCCTCCTTAAGCTCCCTTAAAGCGGCCTGTTCAGGGGTTTCGCCAAGCTCCATGAATCCGCCCGGAAGACACCAGAAACCTTTTTTGGGCTCAATGCTTCGTTTTACAAGAAGCACCTTTTCTGTGTCATCAATGACAACCA
>CBDAFK010000220.1:0-5946 GCA_965195235.1 uncultured Desulfobacterales bacterium
TATGGGTGGATAATTTTTTTCATCATCAACGATCAGGATGGTTTCCATTGTTATATGCCTCACTTATAAAATCCCAAATTTCAAGCATCAAATTACAAATAAATCCCAAATTTCAATATTCAATAACCAAAACATGTTTAAAGTTTCAAAGTTAGGTCATTTACGGGTTTGGGATTTTGGTCATTGTAATTTATTTGATATTTGTGATTTGTTATTTGTTATTTCAAGAAAGGAAATTCCCATACAATCAAGATAGTCTTTTTTATGGTTTACGCTTGATTTTTGCCTGGTTCCCATGCTCCAGCGTGGGAACCTATATGGTATGCATTCCCACGCTGGAGCATGGGAACGAGAAAATTCCTAAATTATGGCCCTTACGGGCAATTCAATTGTAACACAGGCTCCATGCGCAGGTTTATTATCAATATGAATAGTTCCGTTGTGTATTTCGATAATGTTTTTTACAATGCCAAGGCCCAGGCCCGTTCCCTTTTCCTTTGTAGTAAAAAATGGTTGCCATATTTTTTCCATAACATCTTTTGGTATTCCCTTCCCTTCATCTTCAAAAGTAATCGTTATTAAGTCATCCTTTGAAGTAAGCTGAATATGTATTTTTCCGCCACCGGGCATGGCCTGCATGGAGTTTATTAATATATTAAGGAATGCCTGATATAACATGGCGGAATCAGCCATTATTTTCGGGAGATTATTATCATAATGCTTCTTAATTATATAGCCCTGTTTTTCTATCTGCGATGCAAGAAAGGCAATATTTCTGTCAAGCACTTCTTCAACACGGCACTCGGCAAGGTTCGGCATTTTAGGTTTCGCAAAATTTAAAAAATCTGTTATTATATTATTCAGTCGATCCGATTCTTCGACAATTATATCCGGAATAGCGCTTGAAGGATCAAAATGGTTCATTTTTTTCTTTAGATGTGAGGCTGAACTCCTGATGATTCCTAATGGATTTCGGATTTCATGGGACACACCAGCAACCATTTCTCCCAACGAAGACAGATGCCGCGCTCGAGTTAATTGCTCCTTAAGCCGCAGCCTTTCCTTGGCTCTATTTTCAATAATTGTCTCTCCCCTTTTGACCACAAAAAAAAGAGCCAAAAATAGACCAGCCATAATAAGGGTAATCGTGATAATAGCAAGTATCTGGAATCGAAAGATTGTTTTAAACTCTTCTGATATGTCTTGAACGATTTCAAAAACACCGAAGACCTGTCTCGTTAAGGTCGGCAAAGGCTCTTCCGTGCGAAGCGGAGCGAATGTAATCAATTTAGCATTTTTAGGAAATCCAAACAGAATCTGCAAAAAATTGCCTCTTTGAATCAGCTTTGATGTTGATGCGCCCGAAAGAGCGCTCAGATACCCTTTGCCTCCGACATCGTTGACTCCTATTAGTTTTTGATCATAACTGTAAATAATTGTGTTATTCTTATCATAAATGTTTACCTTCTCTACATTGAAGCTATGCAAAGTGCTTCTGACAATCATATCCATTCTCTTATAATATTTTTCTTCGCTGAGCCGTATTACTCTATGGCGTGTTATGGAAAGAGGAAGGTAAAACTTCATATAGACCTGATGATTAAGATTTGCTACAAGAAGGTTGGCATAGTCTTCACTCTTCTTGAGCTGCATCATCCTTGCCCAGTGGTTGTTGAGGCCAGCGAGAATCAGTATTCCTAAAAAGATTAATATCAGGCTTGTAAAGGTGAAATACTTTACCAGTTTGAATGGTTTGACTTTTTCATCTAAGGGCTTGGAATTCATATTTATTAATCGGTCTAAACCACTACCTTTGGTAATGATACCATAAGAAGGTTCTACCGTTATAGGGATTATTTAAGAGTGCCTAAAGTGCCTAAAATACTTAAAGTGCCTAAAGTTAAGGTATTCTGGCTATTTAAAGCCTGCTTTGGCACTAACTACCGGTCCGCATAGTAGGCCTATGCCAATGTTTCAAGTGATCTAACTTGTTTTGTAAAAGTTAAAATTAGCAGCGCCAGAGGCGCATTCCTTAACTTTAGGCATTTTAGGCACTTTAGCTCACTTTAGGCACTCAAAACAAGGCGCCTTTGAGGACTATATAAACAAGCCACCTTCTTTGGGGGTGGTAATTTGACTAAAATGCGGCGGGTTTAATGTTATCAATCCTTAGGAATTGGAATATCTGATAAAAGACTTTTAATATCTTCATCCGCAAAGCTGATTCCGGCTCCGATAAAAAAGGATTCTTTTCCTTCGTCACTTATAAAATCGTCAAATCCAGAGGTTATATAGATATATTTAAATGGCTTATAGTCGGCTTTGAATTTCAGGTGTGCGTTTCTGTCCGGATCAAAATCAAAGGCTTCGAATGAAAGAGTCAAACGGTCATTAAAGAGATAGTAATCAAGACCCACGCCACCTGTAGATTCGAAAAGACCGCCGCGCAAGCCGATGTCATAGTATCGCTTTGCTATCTGGGCTGAAAACTTGAGCGCATCCTTGTCGGTTTCCACTTTGTGCTCTGTAGCAGGCGCGCCGCCGCCGATAGTAGTGGTTGTATCTGTTACCTCTTCCTTTCCGCTCGGGTCATCTACTATCTGAAACAGATAATATTTATCCTCCCTGGGTTGAATGCGAAGCGAAAGGTAGGATTTAAGCTCATTATCGTCAAAAAGATATTCTCCTCTATAATTAAGATATGTTTTATAATCCTCCTGTTTCTGGAGATAATCGTTTATGCTGACAAGAGAGGTATTAATATTCTCCACTGTTTCGTCTTCATTAACAAGTTTCCCGAGAGTCCCTTCCCCCCTCTCGATCTTGTCTGTAATTTTGTTAAGAGATGCGAGTGCTCCTGTTAAATTATCGATCATTTCATCCTTATTAACAAGTTTTCCCAGGCTTCCCTTTCCTTCATCAATTTTTGTAGTAATATTGTTTATTCCGTCGATAAGTTCTTCCATTTTCTCAGAAGCTCTGTGCACATTAGCTACAATACCATGAATATCATCGCTGTTGGTATCTCCCATGTCCTTTAATATTTCCGAAAAATCTGAAAAGTTGGCAATTATTTTTGTAATATCCTCGTTGTTTTGCTGAACAGTTCTGTTCATGGTTTCGCTCATCTCTTGCATAGAGTCCATTATTGAACGAAGCGAAGCTTCTCCCTTTTCATCGGCAAAAACATTTGCCAGAGAATTTGTCAACCTGTCGATGTTTTTTGCTACTTCTCCCATAGTACTCATAAGAGCATCCATATCAGTCGTAGGGACTGTTTTGACGATCACGTCCCCACCTTTTAGCTCGGGAGCAGAAGGGGAGCCCTGGATAAGTTCAATATATTTATCACCCAGGATACCTTTAGTCCTGATAATAGCCTTTACATCCTTTGTCAGCTTTACATTTGAATTAATCCTTAAAACAACCAGCGCTTTTCCCTTTTCCAGAGAAATCTTACGTACTCTGCCAACCTCCACACCTGCAATTTCTACCTGAACGTCCTCTGCAAGACCTGCTGCTGAGTCAAAATATACAGTTACATCATACCCTTTTGCTCTTGTAAAACTTAGTCCTCCAATCTTCATTGACATATATGTCAGGATGAGAATGCCGATTACTACAAAAATACCTACTTTTGCTTCAACAGTTAGTTTTGACATGCTTTAGCGGTTTCCCTGTTAATGAACTGTTTAATAACAGGATTATCTGATGATCGTATTTCTTCGGGAGTTCCTGTTTTGATAATCTTTCCTTCATACAACATAGCCACCTTATGCGCAATCTTGAAAGTAGATCCGATATCGTGACTGATAACGACAAAGGTTGCCTTTGTATGACGCTGCGTATTTATAATAAGGTTATCAATGCTTTCGCACATAATAGGATCAAGACCGGTTGTGGGTTCGTCAAACAGCACAATTTTAGGATTAAGCGCTATAGCCCTTGCAAGCCCGACGCGCTTTCGCATTCCTCCTGACAGCTCGGAAGGCATCTTGTGCGTTATATTTTTTAAATCAACCTCTAATAATTTTTCTTCTACAATTTTATCGATTTCCTTTTTAGATAGTTTTGTATGCTCTTTGAGCGGGAATGCAACATTTTCTCCAACCGTCATTGAATCAAAAAGCGCTGCGTCCTGAAAAAGCATACCGAACATTTTTCGTGTTTCGTTAAGCTCTTTATCGTTTAACTTCGCGATATCAATGCCATCAACAATCACCCGGCCTGAATCAGGTTTAACAAGGCCGATAATATGTTTTAAAAGAACACTTTTGCCTCCGCCGCTTCTGCCGATAATGACGGTAATCCTTTCAGGTTCGATCTTAAGATCAAGATTGTCTAAAACCTTTTGGCCTTTAAATGATTTGCATATTTTTATAAGTTCGATCATTAGAACATAAATGACGTAAGAAAATAATCGCTGATAAAGATTGTTATCGATGACAGGACTACCGACTGGGTGGTTGCCTTTCCAACGCCTTCGGCTCCGCCTGTTGTATTAATTCCTTTATAACATCCTATCAGGGAAAGTATCAGCCCAAAACATGCGGCTTTGATAAGACCATTGAAAATATCTTCAAGCTCGACGTATTCCACAATCTTGGCAACAAAAATTCCGGAATTGATTTTCAGCATCTCTACGCCGACAAAATAGCCGCCGAGAATGCCGATAAAATCGGATACTACTGTCAGAACAGGCAGCATAAGTATTGCTGCAACTATGCGCGGCATCACAAGATAGTGAATCGGATTGACCGACATAGTATGCAACGCATCAATCTGCTCTGTAACCTTCATGGTCCCTATTTCAGCGGTCATTGCCGAGCCGACACGCCCTGTAACCATTAAGGCGGTAAAGACAGGCCCAAGCTCACGTGTCATACCCAATGCCACTGTTGAGCCAACCAGGCTTTCACCTCCGAACAAACTGAAACCATGATACGACTGAAGGGCAAACACCATGCCGGTAAATGCTCCTGTTATTAACACAACAAAGATAGAATTGACCCCGACAAACTCCATCTGCTTGAAAATAATTCGAAAACGAAATGGCGCGCGGAACATCCATGTGATTGCAGAAACTAAAAGCAGCACAATTCTGCCGCATTCTTCAACAGCAACTATGAAGGGTCTTCCCACAAGTTCAAGTAAGCGTATCATCGGCTCTCTATCGGTTTCGTTGATTTGTTGATTAGTATGAGCGCAAGCTTCACTTCGTGTCCAGTATCCAAGTCATGCATATATGGAACCTGTCCCTTAAAGTCAAGGCTAAACCTTTATTATATCATGCAAAGCCAAGTCCTATAGGCCAGGTCAGAGATCATCGGCTTTGCCTGGAAATATGGTCAGGGGCAAAATAACACAATATATAGCAACTAAATTAAAAACAACACAATATAAGATAATTATGTATAATTATAGATAAAAGATGTATAATTATGCATAATTATCTTGACTTAATTATAAATTTAAACAATTTTTAAAAGGTGCAATGTAGCTTTGTAACCGTTCACGGTTTACAGTTATCAGTTCACGGTTGAAAAAATAGATTGTACAAGAATCAGCTGCGGAGCTGAGAACACAAATTTACATTTCACAAAACGTTAATATATTTTTTGATTTAGATGCGGAAGAATTAATTCAAGAGTTGAAATCAATATCCAAAATGCTTCAATGGTTGCATAGTTCATTGAAAAAACTGTGAACTGTGAACCGACAACTGTAAATAGTTACCGAAATGTATCAATACCTGAAAAAAGTTTTTGTTATAGTCTTTTGCTTTGCAATGGTTTTGTGTTGTTCTACACCGGCAAATTGTTATGTTCTGCAAGGGCCGCATCTTCTGGATTTAATGATAAAGAAATACGGGAAAGCCAAAAGACTTTTAGTTTCTCAAAAGCTGATTTTTTACGACAACAGCCATCAGATGGGGGCAGTTAAAAT
>CBDAFK010000221.1:0-4822 GCA_965195235.1 uncultured Desulfobacterales bacterium
TCCAGCGGCGAGGTCGTTTCTCAGGATCTGGACTCAAGACTGTCATTGGTGTCTGAAAAACAGGCAAAGCTTGAAGGCATGCTTGTAAAAAAGATTGAGGTGGAATTGAAAGAGGCTACTACTGCCATAAGGTATATCAGATCAGCAAGAAAGGCCGATAATAAGACATTAAAAGGGGCCATAGCCGGTATTGAGAAGGGGTTAGTCCCTGTCCGCAAGGATTTGAAAAATACTGCATCCAAAATCAAAGCCCTTAATAAGAACCTGACCAATTTCGGAAAAAAACTTGATAAGGCAAAAAATGATTTAAATAAAATGCAGGCGGATATATCTGCGCTTTCTTCCACCAGGATTGACAGAAAGACGCTTGATAATGCTCTTAATAGTAAGCAGAAGATTTATGAGCAAAAGCTAAAACAGAGTGTAGATGATCTGGCAAATAAGCTCAAATCTATCCGGAAAAGGATAAAGAAGATCGAAATGAGCATGTCGTCAATTGCGCCTGCATCAAAACCCATTCCCTTGAAAAAGCCCGCAGAAGAAATTGTTGTGCCACCGCCCGGGACTATTATTGAGGAGGATATTAAATAAGATGGGTTCGTAAAAAGCCCAACTTATAAAATCCCAAATTTCAAGCATCAAATTACAAATAAATCCCAAATCCCAATATTCAATGACCAAAACATGTTTGGAGTTTCAAACCTGCCCGACGGACAGCAGGCGGGTTTAGGTCATTTACGGGTTTGGGATTTTGAATTTTGGTTATTGTAATTTATTTGATATTTGTGATTTGTTATTTCAGGAAAGGAAATTCCTATACAATTGAGTTAAGAAAATAGGATCATCCTCTGTATCAACTAATCGGGTGAAGAATCCCAAATAAAAAGGAGAAGTAAATGTTTGAAAGCGGTGACCTGAGAAAAGGTCTTAAAATTGAGTTGGATGGAGATCCATATGTTATAGTTCAATTTGCTTTTGTAAAACCCGGTAAGGGCAAGGCTTTCTATAAGTGTAAGTTAAAAAACATGCTTACAGGAGCTCAGTTTGACCGGACATTTAGATCAGGCGAAAAATTCAAAGAGGCAAACCTTGAAGAGCATGAAATGGAATATCTCTATTCGGATAATAACGGTTACTGTTTTATGAACACATCTACATATGACCAGGAGTTTCTATCCAAAGAGCATGTTGATGAGTCGATGAAATTCTTAAAGGAAAATACTGTTTGCAATGTGCTTTTTTTTAAAGGCAAACCGATCGGCATATCGCTTCCCAACTTTGTCGATTTAAGGATTATTAAAGCTGATCCCTGGGTCAAAGGTGATACAGCGGCAGGGAGCACGAAACCGGCAACACTTGAGACAGGTTTTCTTGTGCAGGTGCCTCCATTTGTTGAGGAGGGCGAGCTTGTCAGGATAGATACCAGAACTGGTCAATATGTTGAGCGGGTTAAGGAATAGGTAGGTAGGCTGTTAGGCTGAAGGCTGTTAGTTGGATAGGCTGAAGGCTGTTAGGCTGTAGGCTGTTAGGGGGGTGAGGATGCGTGATCATACGAAGCTCAGAGCGTTTGGACTGGCTGACGAAGTGGTGCTTTTGATCTATCAGGCAACCAGTAAATTTCCCAAGGAGGAAATATATGGGTTGACTTCCCAAATGAGAAGATCGGCGGTTTCAGTTCCATCAAACATCGTTGAAGGGTGCGCACGTGAGAGTCAGGTCGAGTATCTCCGCTTTCTTGAAATTGCGTTCGGTTCCTTAAGGGAGTTGCATTACCAGTTTGGCTTGTCAAAACGCTTGGGATATTTGAATGATCATGACATTTCCGGTTGCGAATCAAAAATTGTGGAAACCGAGAAGGTTTTGGCCGCTTTGCTTCGATCAATGCGCAAAAACTAACAGCCTAACAGCCTTCAGCCTAAACAACCTTCTCCACAAGAATTTCGTTAATTGCCCTGTTGCTTGATTGCATGACGGTATATTTTACATTTTTGTATATTAATGTTTCTCCCTTTTTCGGGATTTTCCCAATCTGTTTCAGAAGAAATCCTCCAATGGTTTCATAATCCTCTTTGGGCAGATTAAGATTCATTTTTTCGTTGGCACGCTCGATTTCCATTACGGCATTTACCAGGAACCGGTTTTCGCCAAGCATGACAAATTGACCTGCTTCCATATCATATTCATCTCGGATTTCCCCAACAACTTCTTCAAGAATATCTTCAAGTGTAATAATTCCCACAGATCCGCCATATTCGTCAACAACGATTGCAATGGAATCGTGGGTTTTCTGGAACGAAATCAGAAGATCATCAGCCCTTTTAAGTTCAGGCACAAAAACCGCCTTGCGCATAAACTGACCGATCTTTGCCATGGTGTCGGGGACGTCAAGTAGATCTCGGGCAAATATAACGCCTGTAAGGTTGTCAATTCTATCTTTGAACAC
This sequence comes from uncultured Desulfobacterales bacterium, assembly GCA_965195235.1. Taxonomy (GTDB): domain Bacteria; phylum Desulfobacterota; class Desulfobacteria; order Desulfobacterales; family ETH-SRB1; genus Desulfaltia. The sequence goes on from CBDAFK010000221.1 coordinate 2,444, forward strand.
CGGGAGTTTGGAATAGCCGGTCTGGCTGATTATTTTTATGGCATCCTCTATAATGGCTGTGTCTGGTATGGCTGTGACATTAATTAGAGGAACCATTACATCAGCAACATCCGATTCAGCAAGATGAAAAACCCTGTGTATGAGTTTTTTTTCTTTTTTCTGAAGATCGCTTTCTTCGCCAGACACCCTTAGTATTAGCGCCAAATCCTCTCTGGTTATAAGATGTTGTTTTTTAAAGGCTTCCTGTCCTAAGCGGCCGTAAAACAGCCTGCTGGCCCCAAAAACCAGATATGTAACAGGAGATATAACACGTGATGCTATCCATAGGGTCTTGGCGATCCTTGGGGCGATTTTTGTTGCATTTTGCTGGAAAAGTGTTCTTGGGATTATTTCTCCAAACATCAACAGCACGGGAGACATGATAATAATTGTCAAGGGCTCCCCATAGATTCCGAAAAAGTGATGAAAGCATGTAGCAGCGATAACTGAGGATGTTATCACGAACATATTTGTTCCTGTGCTGGTAGTCGCAAGGAACCATTGCTGGTTGTTAATCATATTTAGCGCAAGTCTGGCCCCTTTTGTCCCCTTTGCAATTTCTTGCCTGAGTTTTAGCCTATTTGAAGCTATCAGCACAATCTCAGAGCCGGAAAAAAAGGCCTGAACAAGGATGCAAAGAGCTATTATAATTATATTCAGGCTGATCATCGGGCTCCACCCATATCATGTTCATCATAGATTTCACCAAAGAGTTCTTCTAAAAGGTCTTCCATTGTGACAAGTCCTGAAACCATTCCCTGGTCATTCAGGCAGATAGCAATATGTGTATGTTTTTGCTTTAAGATATAAAAGAGTTCATCAACCATTTTTGTCTCTGGTATAAAAAAAGGTTTTCTGCATATTTTTGGCAAAAGTTTTGTTTGCCCGCTGATCTTTTTAATTTTAACCTTTAACAGATCCTTTACATAAAGAATTCCAGTGATTTTATCCGCAGTTTCTTTGCAAACCGGTATCCTGGAAAAGGGGGTCTTCTTAATATGTTTTAAAATGGTGTCTATATCCATATCTTCCGTCAGGCAGAATATTTTTTCCACGGGAGTCATGACTTCAAAGAGATGGGTGTCGCTAAACTCGAAAACATTGTGGATAAGCTCCTTTTCTATCTTTTTCAGTTCGCCTTCTTTGTGACTCAGATCAACCATGTCGCGGAAATCATCCTCCATGATTGCAGACGGAGGTTTTTGTTTTTCAAAGCCTGAAAATTTGATTATTAAATTCGCCGACTCATTGAAAATCCACCGCAAAGGAATAATTAGTTTTGAAAACAGGTAAAGAGGTCCTGATACAAAAGGGGCAACACGCTCATTATGGGCCACTGAAAATGTTTTTGGTATAACCTCGGCAAATAACAGGGTCAAAGGGGTCATGATAACAATTGTAGCCCATTTGCCGTGTTCGCCTAATATAGATATAAAGAGATATGTTGCTACAACAGATGCGGCTATATTTACAAGATCGTTGCCCATAAGGATTGTAATTATAAGCTGTTTCGGATGCATAAGAAGCCTGTCAATCACGGCGGCTTTTTTACTTTTGCTTCTTCTTATGCGTTCACGCTGCATTAGCGAAAGGGAAAACAGAGCAGTTTCCGATCCTGAGAAAAAACCTGAAAAAATAAGCAGAAAAAATATTATACCGATCTTGATGATTATCGTAAATTCCAATTCGTTATCCTGTTCTTAAGCCGTAATAGTTCAGCCACAAAGTCACAAAGTCACTAAAATTCTAAAATGATTATTTATTTCTCGTTCCCACGCTCCTGCGTGGGAATGTGTAAGATGAACGTCCAACATCCAACATCGAACGTCCAATATCGAATGATGAAATCACTTCGCTCCGATAGTTTATAAATTGGCAGAATACCTTATTCAAAATTCGATCCGCCGGAGGCGGACAAGTGCTTGCTCGCCTCCGGCGAGTTGGATGTTCATAGTTTTTTAGCTTGATAGGCTACGTCCTGAATATTGGATTGTAATCTGTAGCAATTGCGATGCTTTTAGACCCCTTCGAGGGGTCTTCATCAAACCACGTCCTATGTGCGTGGTAGGTGATTTATGATTAAACGTCTATATAAAAGTGTTGGTGTGTATATTGATATGGGCAATCAGTTTCTTAAGAATATGTCACCGGAATGGATGTGGAAATCGGGACATTATAGTGGTAGTTCACTCAGAATCGGGATACCTCGAATGTTCTTCTACTATATATACCCCAATCTGTGGGAGACCTTCTTTAGTGAGCTGGGAATGGAGCCGGTAGTTTCCAGACCTTCAACGAAAAAAACAGTTGAGAAAGCCTCTCAGATATCAGAGACAGAAC
>CBDAFK010000222.1:0-2828 GCA_965195235.1 uncultured Desulfobacterales bacterium
TTTACAAACTTTCTCAACGATTTAAATTTTATCTTGCTTTCCATATCTTCATTGTATTATTTTTATAAATTAGCCTTATATAGAAGAGTTAAAAAATTCAAGTGAAATATTTTTTAGAGTTTAACTTAATATAAGAATACACGGAAACATTTTCCAGATATATAGTCCTATATCACGGAAAATTTTATATCTATTAACACTGTTGTGCCTCTGATTAAATGGTGCATTAAAAACAATTTTAACAATTTTGATTTTAGCGAAATGAGTGAAGGTCGAGCAACGTAAGTATATACGGAGGATAAATTATGAGTCTATTCGAAGGTGAACAGGTTGAGCTTAAGAGAAATATCACTCCTTCAATATCGAACGCGACAAAGGATGATATCAATGATAAATATATCCGAGGTGATATCCGTATTGTTACTGAACAAGCCCGTTATCCTCTTAGTACTATTGTAACAATGTTGGATTCTGGAGACTATAATTTAAATCCAGAATTTCAGAGAAGAAGAAGATGGAGTCGATTGAAACAATCTAAGTTGATTGAGTCATTTATAATGAATGTACCGATTCCTCCAATATTTTTGTATGAAGTTGAGTATTCACAGTATGAGGTGATGGATGGCCTTCAGCGTTTAACCGCTATATCCGAATTTTACAAAAACAAATTTACGCTAACTGGGCTTGACCAATGGCCAGAGCTAAACGGAATGCACTATGCTAACCTACCCGATCAAATTTGTCGTGGAATTGACCGCCGCTATCTCTCGTCCATAATTCTTTTGCAGGAAACTGCTCGTGATCCATCCGAGGCTGACAGGCTAAAACAACTCGTTTTTGAGAGAATTAATTCGGGTGGCGATAAATTGGAACCACAAGAATCACGTAATGCTCTTTATAACGGGCCACTTAATCGGCTGTGTATTAAGTTGGCTCGCACAGACTCTTTCTGCAAGATGTGGGGAATACCCGCAGAGGATGATTTAGAAAAAATATCAACTCCAGTGATAGATAGCCTGTCTTTTGATGACTCTGACTTAGCAGATTTAGAATACGATTCATCTTTGGAAATCCTTCATGACAATGCTCTATACCGAAAAATGCAAGATGTTGAACTCGTTTTGCGTTTTTTTGCATACCGCCAACTTACTGATTTTGAGCAAGGAAGATTGCGTGATTTTTTGGATACATATCTAAAAGAAGGCAACCGTATGAAAACAACGGTTCTTGAAAAGTTTGAATCTTTGTTTCGTGAAACTAGTGATTTTGTTTACAATGTTTTGGGGAAAAGGGCCTTTTTTCTCCTTAGAAAAAAGCGAGAGGGTCAATGGGTATGGTATGAAAGACCCACAAAGGTCTTATATGATCCAATAATGTTTGCTTTCAGCCGCTATATAGATAAACATACCGTATTGATTGAAAAAGCAGGTGTAATTAAAGAAGGGCTTGAAAAGCTATACCAAGAAAATTCAGATGCATTTAAAGGCAGAAGTACAAATAAAGAAGACATATTAAAACGCATGAAACTTATTGATGATTTTCTTTGTTCCTTCTTGGAGTAGCCAATGATTTCCGCCTTTCATCAGTTTGAAGAAAGAATAAAGCAGCTTCTCTATTTTATCAACAGTTCAGAAGCTATAAACAAAATAGCAAGCACAAAGCTTCCTGATGTTGACGAAAATGATTTTATCACTGCCCTGCGACCACATTTAATCTACCTTAAGAATAATTCAATGGCTCGAAAAATAAACGTCTATGCCAGCAGTGTAATTTTACTATATGGGTTATTTGAACAATATGTTGAAGAGCTGATTATTGCCTTTTTATTAGAGCTTGAGCATACTATCCCAAATTTTAGTGACCTGCCTGAAAAGATAAAGGAATCACACACAGAACTTTCGGCTCAATTATTATTGAACAGTCAACTTGATAAGTACAGGGACAGATGCAATGTTTCAGACGTTATACAGCGTATGCATTTATGTGTTAATGGTGAGAACTTTCGTCTCAATACACTTGCATTCATTGATCACAAATCAAATTTTCGAATTGACTCATTAAATCAATTTTTTGCTTCGGTTGGCATTTCAGGTATTTCGGGGTTGGTTAAGAATGTCCCTGAATTCGATAAATACATAGCCAAACGTTTTCCGAAGGGTGGTATTGACAACATGCCTGACAAAGTAATTTTTGAGGATCTAAATGATTTGGCATGGCGTCGAAACATGATTGCGCATGGATGGCCTGATGATACTCTATCTGTTGAAATGATGAAAGAACGGCTTGAGTTCGTAAAGGTTTTGGGTCAATCAGTTTATGACGTGGTAAGACAAACAGTGTTACCACACATTGTAAAATATCGAGGGTATACTCTGCCAAAACCTATTGCTGTATATAATAACACAATTGTATGTTTTAAAATTCATGGCGTGTCGATTTCGGATGGTGATAAAATCATATCTCGCTCATTAAATGGGCGACATCATGAGGGTAAAATTGAGGAGTTGCAGATTGATCGTGTTCAAAAACTGGAAGTTTCTGCTCCGCCGGATATTGATGTTGCATGTAGATTGAATTTCAAAGCAAAAGATAATTGGGAGTACTTTTTAATAAAAAAAGACGTTCAAAAGAACAGCACAACAAGGCTTTTGCAGCGGAGCGCAAACAGCCGCGCCCGCTGAAAAGCGACGAACCCCGCAGTAAGATGCAAAGTTAGGCGCAATTAGAACGGCGTTTTCTGATAAAACATGACAAAAAAATCTATTTTTAACAGTCTGTATTAAAATAAAGAATATTTCAAGAAAAAATAATTGTCAGTAAAAATAGTA
>CBDAFK010000223.1:0-5532 GCA_965195235.1 uncultured Desulfobacterales bacterium
CGAAGATGAGAAATAAAATCTTTAATTTTCCGGAGCAGCAGCTTTTTGATATAAACTTTCAAATAAAGATCCCCGGGCCTTCCCCCGCCTTTTCCATCCTCGCCCATTCCCACGAGTCTGATCCGCTGCCCTTCTCTGACTCCCGGTGGAATTTTGACAACCAGCTTCTTGGACTTTTTCCTTAAGAAATATGCATACGGACCTCCCTCTTGAGCCTTTAGTGGGTCCAGATGAATAATCTCGTTGATGTCGGCCCCGTTTTCAGGCAATTCAATGCCACTGATTTTTTTTAAAGCATACTGGTAGAGTTTGCCGAAGGCCCCCTGCGAGAGGGGTCTGGAAAAAACAAACCCCCTGGCCGTAAACCCAGGTTTTTTAAATTCAAATGTTCTGTATCCCTGGCCGTAAAAGTCCCTGAATATTTCGTTATAATGCCTGAACCCGAATGCCCTGGTCATTTCTTCAAAAATTTGATTTATATCCGAACCGGTAAAGATATCCTGCTCAGAATAATTTTTTCTAAACTGACTGTAAGCAGAAGACCCGAACTGGTGTCTCAACATATCATATTCACGTCTTTTTTCCGGGTGTGAAAGAACAGCATAGGCTTCGTTAATGCGTTTCATTTTTTCAGCGCTTTCCGGGTGCTCCTTGTTTCGATCCGGGTGATATTTAAAGGCCAGTTTCCGGTAAGCTTCTTTGATTTGCTTCTGGCCGGCATCCTTGTTTAAACCCAGTATCTTATAATAATCCTTTTGTTCCATAATATTATATCATCAATACCTTTCATCTTTTTCACGCCATGTTCAATCGCAAAAGTTTTTTCATTGTTTATTTCCTTGTTTCTTAATACTGTTGTTTTGCGGTTCAGTCAAGCAGGCTCAAAATAAACAGGAGATGGAAAATATGGATTTTGAGGTAATATCACGACAATGTTCGGGGGACGAGGTCTGTTCATTTGTGCTGGGAAAATGCTTGACTTAAAAGCAAACAACCTATTATATACTTTAGCTAAAATCAGGTCGTTAAGAAAACAGAACAAAAAAAGGGGTTTCGATGAACAGAGTGGATTTAATTAATACGCTTAAGGATAAAACCGGCATAAATAGAAGAAGGGTTGAAAATATCATTGATACATTTTTTGGCACAATAACAAAAACCCTTTCCAGGGGCGAGCGTGTTGAAATCAGAGGTTTTGGAAGTTTTATGGCTAAAAAATATAAGTCATACACAGGTCGAAACCCAAAAACCGGCAAACAAATTAAGGTGCGTTCCAAGAAACTGCCGTTTTTCAAAGTAGGCAAAGAGCTAAAAGATATGGTCGATAATTAAGAATAATGGGCGATTAACTCAGTGGGAGAGTGCTACCTTCACACGGTAGAAGTCACTGGTTCAAATCCAGTATCGCCTACCAACTTTGAGAAATACAGGGGGTTACGGTTTTTTATTAACTGTAACCCCTTTTTTGTCGGAAAAGAGAAAACGTAAAACGATAATGCACTTGCCTTAGGATGATACTCTATGCTAAGTTTTTAAATTAGCACGGGATTACGGGATTACTTACAGGGAGGAGAACAATTGATAGCAAATATCTTAAGCAGCGCTGTTATCGGTATAGATGCCTATCTGGTCGAAGTGGAAGTAGATATAGCCCAAGGTCTTCCCACATTTACTACTGTAGGGCTCCCTGAAACAGCGGTAAAGGAAAGCAAGGAAAGGGTTAAGTCCGCCATTAGTAATTCCGGCTACAACTTTCCTGTCGACAGGATAACTGTAAATTTAGCCCCCGCAGACATCAAAAAGGAAGGCACGGGTTTTGATTTGCCTATAGCGTTGGGAATATTGGCAGCATCCGGCATAATCCCCATGGAAATAGCCTCGAGGTACCTTGTTTTGGGGGAACTTTCGTTGGACGGCCGTATAAAACCTGTAAATGGCTCTCTTCCCATGGCCATTACCGCAAAAGCTGCCGGCTATTCGGGAATTATCGTGCCATACGATAATAGACATGAAGCATCAGTGGTAGATAAGATATCGGTTCTTCCTGCGAAAACTCTGTCCCAGATAGTTAATTTCTTTTGCGGATTTACTCAAATCAAGCCTGAAAAAACCGATATTTCTGCTATACTTGGCAAGGCTTGCAAGTTTGAAGTGGATTTTTCTGAAGTCATGGGACAGGAGCATGTAAAGCGGGCTCTCGAAGTAGCATCTGCCGGAGGCCACAATTTAATTATGATCGGCCCTCCAGGTTCAGGGAAGACCATGCTGGCAAAACGTCTGCCAACCATACTCCCACCCCTTACTTTTGACGAAGCAATTGAAACCACCAAAATCTATTCCGTAGTTGGAATGCTTTCAAGCGGCCAGGCCCTAATTACAAAAAGGCCTTTCAGATCTCCTCACCACACGATATCGGATGCAGGCTTAATCGGAGGCGGCCATATCCCCAGACCGGGAGAGGTGAGCATGGCTCATAACGGAGTTCTCTTTCTGGATGAACTTCCGGAATTTAAAAAACATGTATTAGAAGTGCTGCGCCAGCCGCTGGAAGATTTAAATGTAACTATTTCCCGTGCCTCATCAACCATAACTTACCCTGCCGGTTTTATGCTGGTCGCCGCTATGAACCCGTGTCCGTGCGGCTACTTTTCCGATCCCAAACATGAGTGCAGATGCACATACCAGCAGATTCGTAAGTACAGATCAAAGATTTCAGGCCCATTGATGGACAGAATAGATATTCATGTTGAAGTACCGGCGGTTCCGTATAAAGACCTTTCAGGGGAATCATGGGCCGAATCGTCAGAAGATATTATGAAACGGGTGATTGCATCCCGCTTAATTCAATCCAAACGATTCAATAGAACAAAAATATTTTGCAATTCCCAGATGAACAATCGCCATATTAAAAAACATTGCAAAATCGACGATGTGTCCTGCAGTCTTCTTGAAGCAGCCATAGACAAATTCGGTCTGTCCGCCCGCGCTTATAACCGTATCCTGAAAATCGCTCGTACCATCGCGGATTTGGCCGGAGAAAAAGATATTCAGATCGATCATATTTCCGAGGCAGTTCAATACAGGAGTCTGGACAGAAACAGGTGCGAATTTTGACGATTTCATAAAAACTATTATGAAAAGTTTATGGAACGATAATAAGGCAAAAAGCTTCTCTGATGATCCATTAAAGCTCAGGGTTTACACCTCCCGGTTATTGGGTCGGGAACCCGGTCTGGTTTTACATGGCGGAGGCAACACATCAGTTAAGATTGCGGTGACAAATCACTTTGGGGATATCGAAGATGTCTTATATATTAAAGGAAGCGGCTGGGATTTAAGAACGATTCAGACCTCAGGATTTGCTCCTGTCAAGCTAAAAGTTCTGAAAAAGATGGCAAAACTTGAGCGCCTGTCTGATATAGATATGGTCAAACTTCAAAGATCGGCAATGATCGATCCTTTAGCTCCGAATCCTTCTGTGGAAGCCATCTTGCACGCCATTATACCATTCAAATATGTCGATCATACTCATGCGGATGCGGTCGTAACGATTACCAATAATGAAAAAGGCAAAAGCCTGATTCGAAAAATTTATAAAGACAGGGTCTTGATTGTGCCTTATGTAATGCCTGGTTTTATCCTGGCAAAAAAAGTTTATGAAATGACCCGCAATATCAACTGGCATGATGTTGAAGGGATAATCCTGATGAACCACGGCATCTTTACCTTTTCAGACAATGCCAGAGCAAGTTATGAGCAGATGATCCATCTTGTTTCCCTTGCTGAAAACTATCTTCAAGCAACTGGAGCCTTTGATTCTATTGTCAGGGCAGAAGCCAAAGAAGATCTGCTTAGCCTGGCGGAAATTCGCAAACAGGTTTCCCTCGCAAAAGGGTCTGCCATGATAGCCCGGCTTGACAACAGGCCTGAAGCCTGTGGCTTCGCCAATCTGACCAATATAGATTTGATTGCAACCCGCGGCCCTTTAACTCCTGATCATGTTCTTCGCACAAAGCAGATACCGGTTATAATAAAAAAAGATATTGAAAAAGAAATAACCGGCTTTTGTTTGGCATACAAAGAGTATTTTCAGCGAAATACCGACTCGCCGTGCTCGCGCACTGTCGCAGCAGGTGGTCATCTGCTTTGCCTTGATCCCGCCCCGAGGTGGGCAGTCTGGCCTCATCACGGTATAATGGCTTTTGGACAAAGTGTAAAGGAAGCAAATATTGTTTTTGACATTGCTTTTCATACTATCCGGGCAATTCAATGGGGTGAAGCCATAGGCGGCTGGAAAGCCCTGCCGGAAAAAGATATTTTCGATCTGGAATACTGGGAATTAGAACAAGCCAAACTGCGCAAAGAAGACACAACTCAAATATTCCAGGGCAAGATAGCCCTTGTCACCGGCGCTGCCAGCGGCATAGGGCTTGCGTGCGCAAAAGCGCTGCACGAACATGGTTCTGCGGTTGTTGGCCTGGACATAAACCCTGTAATCACCCGGATATTCAATCACCCGGATCTGGTGGGATTATCTGGCGATATCTCTGATAATAGAGCTATAAAAGAAGCAGTAGAATTTACTATTCGTCGTTTTGGCGGTCTTGATATATTGATAAATAATGCTGGAATTTTTACCCGCAGCCAAAGCATTGAAGATATGGAAGCTGAAACCTGGAATCGAAGCATGGAGATCAATTTATCGAGTCACCAGCGATTACTGAAAATATGCATCCCTTATCTCAAACAGGGTATTGATCCAGCCGTGATATTCATTGCTTCAAAAAACGTCCCTGCTCCCGGCCCCGGCGCTTCCGCCTATTCAGTCGCCAAAGCAGGTTTAACCCAGCTTGCCCGAGTGGCTGCGCTGGAACTTGCGGCAGATGGAATTAGAGTTAATATCATTCATCCTGATGCCGTGTTTGATACCGGCATCTGGACTGAAAAGGTATTAGAAGAACGTGCAAGACATTATGGACTTTCTGTGGCAGAGTATAAAACAAAGAATCTTTTAAAAACCGAGGTGACTTCCAAAGATGTTGCCGCTCTTGTTTGCTGCATGGCAGGCCCGGCTTTTGCAAAAACAACAGGCGCGCAGGTCCCGATAGATGGCGGAAATGAAAGAGTAATTTAATTGGGCGCTTTTCTCAGGGTCTGCCCAAAAATGGGAGACCTTTGAAAAAAATTCTGACGGGATAACAGGATAAACAAGATTTTGCCTGCCTGTGCGTAGCACGCAGAGAGGTTTCAAGTGAACAAACAAGGTTAAGTCTCACTTTAGCTATCCAGTAAATCATAAAAAATCATATCCCTGAGAAATGAAATACAAAGAATTGACCGAGAAAATCATAAATACTTCAGACAGGATTACAGGATTGACTTGATTTTATAAAAAAAGAGTTAATGCATATCCTGTATATCATAAATTCGTATCCTGGAAATGGCTTTTCATTTCAAACCCGTTCCAAATCTATAAACGGCCAAATGAGTATTGAATGTATAATAGCAAAGATGACAAACCTTGGTACTGAA
>CBDAFK010000224.1:0-3777 GCA_965195235.1 uncultured Desulfobacterales bacterium
GATTCCACAGGAGCGGATTGCAGGGAGATTGAGGATTCCACGTACTACCCTGGAAACTCATTTGACGAAAATGCCAGAATTGGCAAATTCGTCAAAAGCCGATTTATCGAGAGGCTTTACAGTTGCCCAGGTTGCCGAAAAGCATGCCTGCCCCGTAGGTCCGGAAGATCGTACTGGGGGTTGGACTGAGCCGTCAGGCACCACTTTCCTCAGAGCGTTTTAAGGCAAATGTAGTATCTGCCATGCAAAAGAAAAAAATAATCGGTGTAACCAGCAGGTACGTCATCATTTCAAAGAAAAAACCAAATCAAGATTAAAGGTAACTTCAGCCACAGATATACGCTGATCATCACTGATATAATTCTGTAACCGTTCAAAGTTTACGGTTCAGAGATTCAAGGTTTAGAGGTTAAATCGTAAGGATATCTAAGATGTTCAATAATCCCGTCAATCTCTTCCCGTGATAAAACCACAGGGATATAAGGTTTTCTTTTGGCCCTGACGACATCTTTAAGTTCGCCGAATTCATTTTTAAGGATATGCCGATAAAAAAAACAAAAGCGCATTAAATGCCTGATTTTGGCTGGAGGCTGATACCTTGCGCTTGACGGCCAAAATAGGTCAAAAATTCTTTAACATCAGCAGTAGAGAGCAATGCCGGAGGTTTGCTTCGAGTATATGCTTAAAACTGCCGTAACCATTGCTTATAGGTTTTTAAAGTTTTGGGAGAATAATGTCTGACCTGGATTTCGTTTGCTAATTCGGTATATTCAGATTTCCACGATGCTCCTGCTAATAGTTTTGAAAGAACTTTCTCTTTCACGTCAGGTTTTTTTGGCAGCGGTGCAGCTATATTGCTTGTCTGGTAGTGGAAAGACTTGGATTTTAAAGAGACATCCTTTACAGCGTCTGGCGATGAGATAAAACAACGAGATGTTTTATCCGGGGAAACCTTCTCAGAAAAAAGGGTATCCTTGGCAAGTATAAGCTCATAATACAGCGAGATTGAATGATATGCTTGATCTTGTTGCGCTTTCGTTTGCTTCTTTTCCTGTAGTTTCGCAAGAAAGTGAGTAAGACTCCCGCGTTGTGTTTGCGGAAAATTATACTTTTGACAAAAATCCAGATAATAGCGTAGCCACTTCTGATATGCAGCCTGATTATTTTTCGGGATGGGTTTCTCTTGTAAATATGCCTCAAACTGTGTTTGTAAAGATGACGGGATATTCAGCATAATGGAAATCTCCAGAAGTTTTATATCATTCCATATGGAATGATATACGGAAATATTTAGTAAAATAGCACAAAAAACTTGTTAAGAAAATATTTCTGAGATACAAGAAAAATGTTGACAGAGTAGTCGCCAAAACTTTTTTACGGAAAAACGACAATGAGTTGATTACTGTGTAACGATGTGAATAAATTTTCAATACTTGGAGATATACAGAACAATAGAATAACTTGTTATGTTTTTCGCAATAATCGAGGTAATATCAAAAAATGGCATGTGCTGAGTGTAAACATTTATTAAATATAGAGGACTTATCTTCTCCTTATGTAATTAGGACTTGCCCTAAGTGTAAACGAAAAATCAATTTAAGGGAACCGGGAGAAAAAGGTCATGGAATTAAAGTTGTGGAAGGTGACCAATTTATATTTCCAAAAGGTTGGTTACAAATATCTGCGAACCCTCTTAAGGGTAGAGGTGTATTAACCAAACACGGCCTGGAATGGTTCGCCAAACTAATTTTTATAGAAGATTTATATAATAATTCAGAAAATCTTAAATCACAATTGAAGAAAAATGAAGAATATTGTGATAATCATCTTAAGAACTCACAACTCTTAAAAGATCTTGACGTAGATAATCCAGATCATTCTGAGGAAGTATTTCAAAAATTAAAGGAGAATCAAAGCACCATAGAATGGTGGGCTATGCTATTTGGCACCTTTAACTCTATTGCTGAAAAAGCAATTAAAGAAAATAATGCGGAGAGAGCCGCTTGGGCGATGGGGAGTGCTGAACGATGTCGTTCTATGTGTGTTTTCAAGGATAGCCTCGAGGAGGTCGTTTGGATGGGGCACTCTGCTCGGAGAATTATCAACGTCATTCACAAATGGCATTCAAATAAATCCAATTCAAATGAAGAGTTTTGGCAAGTCGTTTTTAATGAAAACCCCTATGTTTTATCGCAGTTATTCGCTGTACCTGTAATTTTTATCAAAGATAAGGCCTATGTCGGAGGCATGAATATAGACAGACAAGATGCAAAATTTGTTGACTATTTATACACAAACGAATCATCTAATGATGCTATACTTGTAGAAATAAAAACACCAGTAACAAAACTCGTTGGCACTAGATATCGCAAAGGCGTTCACAAACCTTCAAATGATCTTTCAGGTTCTGTTATACAAGTTTTGGACTACAGGCGAGAATTATCTCAAAATATCCAAACAATAACTAATGGTACATCCCATGAGATAGATGTCTTTAATCCTAGGTGCGTGGTGATTATTGGTAATGCTTCAGAGGAGTTAAATACTGATAAAAAAAGAAAATCTTTCGAGCTTTTTCGATCAAATTTAAAAGATGTTGAAATTGTAACTTTTGATGAATTGTTTAAAAAAGCTGAAACATTGGCAACACTTTTTAACCTACGATGGAACGATAACAAACATAACAAAGCTAATTCAGCCGACGCAAAAAGCCGCGCGGCTGATTAGCGGCGTTGTACGTAATATTAAATTAAAAACCAATGGCGTTAATGCCATAGTTAGCCGTTCATTGCAGGCAAAAGGAGGAAAAATAAAATGTCAAATAATAGAGCCGTTCCATTTAAAAATAAAAGGAGAAGAGCTATGCGTATATTAATTATTTTTTTGGTCTTGATTATGGCGACGTTAGGTAATATAATCCCGCGTGCCGAAGCAGGCATGGACTTAGGGATCTCCATCGGAGAAGAGGGACTGAGGAGTTTTTCTCTTTCCGTGGGAGATTATTACCGTGTGCCGCAAAGGGAGGTAGTAATCATCAGGGAAAGAGGCATACCTTATGAGGAGATGCCGGTTGTCCTCTTTCTCGCTGGAAGGGCCCATATTGCACCTGGAATAATAGTAGACCTCAGACTTGGGGGTATGTCATGGATGGATATTACACTCCGTTATGGTTTGTCACCGGAGATATATTATGTCCCTGTTAGAGTATCACCAGGCCCACCATATGGAAAGACATACGGCTACTATAAAAATAAGCCAAGAAAGGAGTGGAAAAAAGTGAAGCTCGGTGATGACGATGTTGTCAACCTTGTGAATCTCAAATTTGCATCAGAACATTATGGGCGTCCTCCGGAAGAAGTGATAAAAATGAGGTCCGGGGGCAGAAGCTTCGTAGAAATTAACGAGGAGATAAAGAGGGGAAAAGGACAAAAGGTGAAAGAGAAAGGAAAAAAACACGGGGGTAAGGGAAAAGGAAAGTTTAAAGACTGAATTCAAGAAGGGAATTAAAACTTTTTTAAATCGTAAGATGCACCGAAGATGAAGAAAGGAGAAGAGGAAGATGAAAATGTTTAGCGGTGAGGGGGACATCCTTAAATACTCAAATAACTCAATCGTCCAGATGACTATAGAAAAGGGGTCACCCATTAAAGGGTCTGTCAAGAGAAAAAACACCTCTCCCTCCGAAAAATACATCTTTTTCGCTTGACCTCTCACTTCCGCGCCAGCACAGCCTCGTTTTTGCCTCCTGTTCCGCACCCGTTACTTCTATCTTTTTGG
>CBDAFK010000225.1:0-9408 GCA_965195235.1 uncultured Desulfobacterales bacterium
AAGCATCAACCATAACCTCAATTTTTACTTTTGGTATAAAGTCGATCCGGTATTCAGCTCCACGATAGGTCTCTACATGCCCACGTTGACGTCCAAACCCTTTGACCTCACTGACAGTCATGCCTTGTACGCCGATACTGCTGAGAGCATCTTTCACTTCATCCAGTTTGAAAGGTTTAATAATTGCTTTAATCATTTTCATATAATTTTCTCCTTTACCTCTTTGTATATTTTTCTGCCGGCTTCCGAAAATTTGTTATATTAAAAAGCAAGGGTTGTGCCATATAACTCCATTGAGTGTGTCGTTAATTTAACTATCTTTAATTGTTGATTATTTGGCGAAAGCAGCAACATGCTCAAAAAATAAATAAGTTACAATAATGATATAATGGATGATACATAATACAATTATGTTATTAGTTAATAAGAAAGAGAGGTTTTTGTTCAGGCATTGATTAATTGCAGGAAGTGAGAATTAAAGCAGTGTTGGCAAACGATCTGATGTCTGCCGACTCCCTTTACCGAGAATTGCTGTTTAATAATTTGACACAGGTTATCAATATCGATATTAATAACTCAAGTTTCGCACCCTTTAATTTATCAAAAGCGTTAGACGGTAAGAGCTAAAAATAAATTTTCAAAGCGAAACATACTGTCTGTAGTTTTAACAACGGCGCCAATCAATAACCATAAGATTGATGCTTAATACCTTATTAAATGCAATATGTTATATTTTCTTTTATGGAAAAATTGGTTTTTTTTGATAACAGGGTCTATTGCCAGGTCGGTGATAAAATTCCAGAATAGAGGCATTGTGTGTTTGGATGAGGATCCAGATAGCCATTGCTGGGTAATAAAATGGGCGCTTCAACCATTTTCCCACTCAACTATTTGACTACCACGCGGCGCAAGCGCCCCTGCCGCGACGGGCGCGTACACGGCGGGTGCGCTGCACGTCGACTCCCGCCATGGCGGGATGAGCGAAGCGAACTAAGTTTAGCATGGAAAAAATCATATCAGAAACCCAGGATAAATACATTAAAGCTTTAATGGACATCAGCAAGGCAATAACCTCCGACCTTTACCTTGAAGATATTCTTAGACTGATCGTAATGGTTACCGCCAGGGTTACGGGTGTTGAAATTTGTTCTTTATGGCTTATTGATGAAACAGTCAGTCCTCCAATGATCCGGCTGAAGGCCACGCAGGCGATCAATTCCCATTATGTGCGTGACAGATCTCTATATCTGAATGAAGGTGTGGTTGGCTATGTGGTTACCCATAAATGCCCGCTTAATGTTGAGGATGTTTTGAAGGAGCCAAAGTTCAAGGAAAAAGAGATGGCAAGGAAGCTTGGGCTGGTATCTATGCTGAGTGTTCCGCTTCAGGTAAAGGATGAAAAAGTAGTTGGTGCCTTTAACTGTTTTACCGCACATCCTCATAAGTTTTCTGAAACAGAAATAAACATGATTACAACGGTTGCGAATCAGGCGGCTCTGGCGATTCTTAACACCGAATTAATGGTTAAAACCAGGGTTATCCAGGAAGAGCTGGAGACGCGCAAGTTGGTTGAGCGGGCCAAGGAAGTACTTATGCTTCGCCGTAATAAGACCGGAGAAGAGGCTTATTCCTGGATTAGAAAACGGAGTATGGATACACGCAAATCCATGCGCTGTGTAGCCGACGCAATCCTGCTTTCAGAAGAGCTTGAATAGATTTGCAAAACAACTTGACATGGTTGCTATGTTTGGTTAAAGAAAATTATTTAATAATCTTATAAAAACTCTGTACAATGGCGTGCGGAGATTTTTTTGAATATGGAAGACAAAGGCGTCTTTTCCCCGTAAAGGGTAGACGTCTTTTTTATTTCTATAACAACTATATAAGGAGGGTAAGTTATGTCATTTAGTAAACCAAACCGAAGCGCTGCTACCGTTACTTTGACACGTGTTGATCCAGCTCCCGGGTCCGGCATTTGTGTAACCTGTCTCGATGGTTGTGAAGGGCCGTGTGAGATAGGGCGCTCTGCCTTAAGAGGGCGGGAGATGATTTATCCGCAGCCCTTTGGCAAGGTCACTTCAGGTTCGGAAAAGGATTATCCAATCGATTTTTCTCATTTTAATATTCAGGGTACCTGTGTTGGAGCGGTTGGAGTTGAAGCCGATTCCGATGTCGCCACATTTCCTGCTGTTGATTGTACTACAGCCGTTGGAAGAGACGGCAGCATCAAACTTGATTTTCCTGTATTTACAGGCGCTGTGGGATCAACCGAAATCGCCAGGGTCAATTGGGAAGAGATGGCTGTTGGCGCAGCCATATCCGGCATTATTGTGGTAGCCGGGGAGAACATATGCGGAATGGATCCACAGGCCGAGTTTAAAAATGGTAAAATCAGCAAGTCTCCTGAAATGGAGCGCAGGATAGAAGCCTTTAAAAGATGGTATGACGGCAAGGGCGGCATCATCATCCAGGCTAATGTTGAAGATACAAAGCTTCGTGTGCCGGAATACGTAATCGAAAAACTCGGAATAGAAATATTCGAGCTCAAATGGGGACAGGGAGCCAAAGATATTGGCGGTGAGGTGAAACTGCCAAGCCTTGAAAGGGCATTAGAGCTAAAAAAACGCGGATATATTGTTCTGCCCGACCCGACCAATCCAGCGGCACAGGAGGCCTTTAAGACAGGTGGAATCACCGAATTTGAAAGACACTCACGTCTTGGTATGGTCGATGAAGAATCTTTTTATAAAGCTGTTGAATATCTTCGCGGTGTTGGCGCAAAATATGTTACTCTTAAAACCGGCGCTTATCGTCCGGCCGACTTGGCAAGAGCCATTAAATATTCTTCAGAAGCCAAAATAGACATGTTGACTATTGACGGAGCCGGGGGCGGCACAGGCATGAGTCCCTGGAGAATGATGAATGAATGGGGTATTCCCACGGTTGAACTCGAATGCCTGACTTACCAGATGTGTGAACGCCTGAAAGCAAAGGGCGCCTATATTCCGCCGATTGCTATAGCAGGCGGTCTTTCACTCGAAGATCATATATTTAAGGCCATTGCTCTTGGAGCGCCTCATGTAAAAGCGATCTGTCTCGGAAGAGCAATGATGGCTGCAGCTATGGTTGGAAAGACACATGGCAAATTAATGGCGGAAAAAATGGAACTGGAAGGCGAGGACATTGAAAAAGGATATCTCAAACTGTTTGCGGTCGGCGCGCAATTAAAAGAGAGGTTCGGCAGCGATTTCAGCAAACTTCCTGCCGGCGCCATTGGAATGTACTCTTATGTAGATCGACTGCGCCAGGGTTTGCAGCAGTTTATGGCCGGCGCAAGAAAATTTGCTCTCCAGCATATTGAGAGAAACGATCTGGTTGCTTTGACAAGGGATGCGGCCGGGATATCAGGCATCCCGTATGTTATGGAATCGGATCAGGAGGAAATTGATAAGATTTTGGGATAAATTTTGTTTTGACGAGGTCTGAAAGGAGATAAAAATGCTTAATGTAATTTGTAAACATAACTGCAAGGATTGCTTTGCGCTTAGAGTTTGTGCAGTACAGGCCATAAAAGATCAACAGGGTTCAATCTATGTCGAAACTGATGATTGCATCGGCTGTGGCGCTTGCCGCAGAGCGTGCGTTATTTTCAGTTACGATCAGGCACTGAAGGAAAAAACCGTAGAGTGGCTCAAAGGCGTTGCGTAACCGAAACTAAAAAAACAGGGAGAATAAGAGATGCACGGCTGGATTGGGCGGTGTCTGAGGGTTAACCTGACTAAAAATGGTTTTAAGCTTGAAGAGATTTCTCAGGAACTCATGGACAAGTTTTTAGGCGGGCGTGGACTTGGGGTCAAAATTCTTTACGATGAAATTGATCCCACGGTTGATCCATTATCTCCTGATAATAAGCTTATATTTGTTTCAGGCCCGCTTGTTGGCACAGGCGCTGTAACCGGAGCGTCATGCAATGTGGTTACAAAAAGCGCTTTGTCAGGGACAATTGCATGTGCAAAACTGCGAGGGCATTTTGGCGCGGAATTAAAATACTCCGGCCTGGATATGATTATCGTGGAGGGCAAGGCTGAATTTCCTGTCATTATTTCCATTATGGATGATAAAATCGTTATCAAACCTGCTCTTGAGTATTGGGGCCGCACTACCTCTGAAACGGAGAATATATTTAAAAGCAGCCTGAGCGATAAATGGGCGGCTCGTGACACATATCTGTTATCCATCGGTCCTGCCGGAGAGAAACTTGTGCCGCTTGCTAATATTATTAATGATGGTTTTTTGTCTGTTGGAGGCGCGGGAATCGGCGCTGTCATGGGTTCTAAAAATCTTAAGGCAATTGCAGTCAAAGGTAATCACTCGGTGACAGTAGCCGATGGAAACCGTTTTGTGCAGGTTGTGACAACTTTGATCAACAAACTAAATGGCGCGCCTTTGATCTCTCAATCCATGTCTTCCTGGGGTTCTGCTTTTTTAGTAGGCCTTTGTAATCAAAAGGGGATATTGCCTTTTAAGAATTTTCAGCATTCTTCGTTTGAGGAATCAAAACAGATTGGAACAGAAGCTCTGTCCAGCGCCTTTGCACTTAGAAGCAGTGGCTGTTTTGCATGCCCGATTGCTTGCATAAAAAAAACCGATGTTAACAACCCGATTTTCAAAGGAAAAGGAATGGCTCCAACCTACATGGCCATCGGCGCTCTGGGGGTTAATTGCGGTATTACAGATCTTACCAACATAGGTATAGCCAACATGATTTGCGGTGAAATGGGTTTGGATCCTGTTGCAGCAGGTGGAACTATTGCTACTGCCATGGAGCTTGAGGAAAAAGGGCTTTTAACAAAGGATTCTTTAAAGCTTGATTTGCGGTTTGGTAATGGAGAAGACTTGATCCAGGCATTGACCCTTATGGCGACAAAGAAAGGTCATGCCAGAAGAATAGGGCGGGGAGCAAAGGCATTGGCAAAGGAATATGGGCATCCAGAGCTTTTTATGGGCGTGAAAGATATACCACTTGCCCCGTTTGATCCCCGCTCACTACAGGGAATGGGCCTGCATTTTGTTACATCCAACTATGGCCCTCACCACCTGTATGCCTATACTTTTATTGATGAAGTGCTAAGTGTGCATGAAAAACTGGATCCATGGACTATTCAAGGGAAACCTGAATTTGTAAAGCGATTACAGGATATTACTGCTGTGATGGATTCGCTGGGGCTGTGCAACTGGTCGTTAATGGGGCTTAAATTCAATAATTTTATACCAATGATTAATAGCTGCTTAGGCACAAGCTACAAGGCTGAAGATTTACTTCAGACAGGTGAAAGGATCTGGAATCTGGAAAGGCAGTTCAATATGCGAGCCGGGTTTAATCGAAGTCATGATATCCTGCCTGAGAGATTTTATAATGAGCCGATTGAAGATGGGCCTGCCAAGGGGCAAATCAGCAGAGCGGATGAGATGCTGGATGATTATTACAAGCTTCGTGGCTGGGATGGGGAAGGCCGGCCAGGGGCGGAGATCTGAAAGTCTATAGAATTGGGGAGTAGAGATGCCAAGAATAAAGATTGATCATAACAAGTGCACAGGTTGCAGGCACTGCGAAATAGCCTGTTCTCTCAATCATGTGGCCGGAGTTGCCAACCCAAGGAGAGCCAGGATCAGAGTTTTTAGGGAAGGCACAACCTATTTCCCGACTATTGCCGGACCTTTTGTGGACGCGGCATGCACGTCAAAAAATGATCTGATTATCGGTGATCAGACTTACGATATGTGTCTGATCTGCAGGGCATCCTGTCCTGAAAAACCATTTTTTATTGAAGCTGAGACAGGTATTCCCTTAAAATGTGATTTTTGCGGTATCCCGCCGAGTCCATCGTGTGTGCGGTGGTGTAACAGCGGGGCATTGGAGCTGGTAGAAGATTAATAATAGTAGTTGAATTGTATAGGAATTTCCTTTCCTGAAATAACAAATACCAAATCACAAATATCAAATAAATCACAATGACCAAAATTCAAAATTCTAAACCCATAAATGACCTAAATCCGCCAAAGTGCTCTGGCGGACATGTTTTGGTCATTGAATATTGAAATTTGCCTGCCTGTGCGTGTCCGCACGCAGACAGGGGATTTATTTGTAATTTGATGCTTGAAATTTGGGATTTTATAAGTTTTGAAATGATGACTAATTCTTGCCATAATAATCTTGTTGGCGCTGTAATGGTTGTTGGGGGTGGAATTGCCGGAATCCAGGCTGCTATGGATCTGGCTGATGCCGGTTTTTATGTCTATCTGATCGAACGATCATCGGCCATAGGCGGTATTATGGCCGGTCTGGACAAGACCTTTCCAACCAACGACTGTGCCATCTGAATACTGGCGCCCAAGCTGGTGGAGGCCGGTCGGTCTCCTAACATAGAGATCATTGCAAACGCTGAGGTTCAAGAAGTTTCCGGCAGCGCCGGGGATTTTCGTGTAAAGATATTGCGACGGCCACGTTATGTGGATGTAACGAAATGTACAGGATGCGGGGTCTGCAGCCAGTATTGCCCTGTTACCATACCCGATCCCCATAATCAGAACTTATCCGGCAAAAAAGCTATTGATATCCTTTATACGCAAGCAGTGCCTTCCACCTATTTCGTTGATCCCGATTATTGCCTTTTTTTGAACAAACAAGAGTGCAAGCAGTGTACACGAGCATGCCAGATCGGAGCTGTTAATTTTGATCAAAAACCGGAAGTTGCCGACTACCAGGTGGGCGCTATTATTCTGACTACAGGCTTTAAGGAGTTTGATCCGGCCCGTATCAGCGCTTACCACTACAATGACTCTCCCAATATTGTTACCGGCCTTGAATTTGAGCGTATATCAAGTGCGTCCGGTCCATATATGGGAAAGATTCAAAGGCCGTCGGATTTGAAAAAACCGGAAAGGATCGCCTTTATTCTATGCGCGGGTTCCCGTTCCAGTGTCTCGGGCAACAGCTACTGTTCATCGGTTTGTTGCAAGTACGCTGTTAAAGACGCTATAGTCGCTCTGGAGCATGAGCCGGATCTTGATATTACGATATTTTTTATGGATATGCGAATGCACGGCAAGGGGCTTGAGGATTTTTATGAACGGGCAAAGGAATCCGGGGTAAAGTTCATTCGCTCCAGAGTTTCCGATGTCAAACGTGATTCACATACAGAGGATATCGCCGTAAAATATATTGCTGAGGATGGTTCATTACAAGAAGAGACATTTAACCTGATTATACTTCCCATGGGTCTGGAAGCTTCTCACGGAAATTTTGCCCTGGCTAAGGTTGCAGGAATCGATCTAAATAAGTATGGTTTTTGCCGAACCGGTCTGTTTCATCCTCTTTCGTGCACAAGAGAGGGGATATACGTTGCAGGTGGATTTCGAGGGCCTATGGCCCTTCCTGATACTGTTACGCAAGCAAGCGGCGCTGCTGTATGTGCGGCCGAACTCCTCTTTCCGGCTCGTCGGACACTCGTCTCGGAAAAACAATTCCCGGAGGAACGTTCTGTTGGAGAGGAAAAATTGCGGATCGGAGTGTTTGTTTGTAACTGCGGGAAGAATATCGGCGGAGTTGTGGATGTGCCGGAAGTCAGAAAATATGCCGCTGAACTCAGCGATGTGGTTATGAGCACTGACAATCTTTACTCATGCTCCGAAGATGCCCAGAGGTTGATCAAGGAAACCATTGTCAGGGAAAAACTAAACAGGGTTGTTATTGCGTCATGCAGTCCCAGGACTCACGAACCTCTATTTCAAGAAACTGCACGAGAGGCGGGATTGAACAAATGTCTCGTTGAAATGGTAAATATCCGCGATCAATGTTCCTGGGTCCATGCCCATGAAAAGGGAGAGGCTACAAAAAAGGCAAAAGACCTGGTGCGAATGGCTGTTGCAAAGGCGAGACTGATTCAGGCGCTTGATGAGCCTGTCATAGATGTTGTTCCAAAGGGTCTGATTATCGGTGGCGGGCTTGCCGGTATGACCGCTGCGCTCTCATTGGCCGAGCAGGGTTTTGAATCCTTTCTAATTGAGAAAACAGGACAACTCGGAGGGAATCTCCACAATATCCATTATACTCTGGAAGGGGAGGATCCGCAGGATTATCTCAAACAGGTTGTCGATCTGGTAAGGGAACATAAGCTTATTCAGGTTTTTACCGAAGCTGAGATTGAAAGCGTCAACGGGTTCGTGGGTGACTTCCAGACAGAGATAAATACCCGGCGGGGTTCTGAAAAGAAAATCGTGGAGTTACAGCATGGCATCATTATTATTGCTACCGGAGCTGTTTCCTTTAGACCGGATGAATATATGTACGGGAAAAATGACCATGTAGTGCTGCAGCATGAACTGGAAGGACAGTTGGCCTCCAGCCGATTTGTTCCGGGTGACAAAGACTCTGTTGTCATGATTCAGTGTGTCGGTTCACGGGATGATAAGCATCGGTATTGCAGCAGTATCTGCTGCAGTATGGCGATCAAAAACGCACTGAAAATTAAAGAAATCAATCCTTCAACCAATGTATATATCCTTTACAGGGATATGAGAACATACGGATTTCATGAAGATTATTACGCACAGGCCAGGGACCAGGGGGTTGTATTCATTCGGTATGACAGAAATCACAAACCGGAAGTTGCTGAAGTTGATGGAAAATTACGTGTGACTGTTAAAGACTTGATAATCAATAAGAATGTAGTCATTGATGCCCAAGTGCTGGCTTTAAGCACAGCAATTGTCCCGCCGAATAATGAAGCGTTGGAACAGGTATTGCCGGTGCCCCGATCAGAAGACGGCTTTTTATTGGAGTCACATGTCCAGTTGAAGCCGGTCGATTCATACATTGACGGAATCTACATATGCGGTATGGCCCAGTTTCCAAAACCGATTGATGAATCGATTGCCCAGGCCAAAGCAGCGGCTTCCAAGGCCGCGATTCTGCTGGCCAGAGGCTATGTGAAAGCCGAACCTGTTGTTTCGTCATGTGATCTGGATATATGCATTGGCTGCGGTATCTGTGAATATTTTTGCCCCTATAATGCAATCAAGATGACGAAGAAGGGGAAACGCAAAAAGGCGGAGGTTATTGTTGCTGCGTGTAAAGGCTGCGGGGTTTGCGCTTCATATTGTCCGACCAGGGCTATTAGTATGGGCAGATTTACAGACGATCAGATTGTCGCCCAAATCGAGGCTTTTGGGGAAACAGCTAAGGGTTAAGGAATAAAAGTTATGGTAAATGAACCGAAGATACTCGGATTTCTGTGCCACTGGTGCTGTTATGCGGCGGCAGATGCAGCAGGCGTGGCCCGGTTTCAATATCCTCCCAATATCCGCGTCATCAGGGTGATGTGTACCGGAAGGATAGACCCTCTCTTC
>CBDAFK010000226.1:0-3451 GCA_965195235.1 uncultured Desulfobacterales bacterium
TAACACTTAACACCTAACACATAACACGTTAATCAGGCCATGAAACTTATTACAAGAAAATACATTGTGATTATAATATTGATTGCCAGCATGCTTATTCCAAACCAGGCTTTCAGCATCACAGTCGAGCAGGAAGAGGAACTGTCACATGAATTCATGAAATATATCTTAAAACATGCTGAACTTATAGAAGACCCACTTATTGTCAACTATCTGAATAATGTAGGCAAAAGGATTATTTCCGCGCTTCCTCCACAGCCTTTTACATATCATTTTTATATAATAAAAGATGATGTTTATAATGCCTTTGCCAGTCCTGCGGGCCACATTTTTATTAACAGCGGTTTATTCGAAGCAATGGATAACGAAGAAGAGCTCGCCGGTATATTAGGCCATGAAATCGCTCATGTGGTATGCCGGCATATTTCCCAGAAAATAGAAAGATCAAAAAAAATTGGTTTGGCTACGCTTGCCGGCATTGCGGCAGGAATATTTCTTGGAACCGGTGGCGCAGCAGTGGGGGCAGGCACAGTAACCATCGGTTCAATGGCAGCCGGTCAATCTATTGCGCTTGCTTACAGCCGCGAAGATGAAATGCAGGCAGATCAGTTAGGGCTCAAGTATCTCACAAACGCTGGATACAGGGGCTTTGGTCTGTTATCAGCTTTAAAAAAAATCCGGGCCAGGCAGTGGTTTGGTTCAAAGCAGGTTCCCACCTATCTTACCACGCATCCGGCAGTTGAGGATCGGATTGCCTATATTGGAACCTGGCTTGAAGACAATACAAAACCGGAAAGCCGGACATCAGCTAAAGCCTGTTATGATTTTGAAATAGCCCATACAAAACTAATTGCTATGTATGGAGATGAACGCACGGCTTTAAGGAAATTCCAGATATATATAGACAAACATCCTGAAAGTCCTGTGGCGCATTACGGGTACGCTCTAATCCTGGCGAGAACAGGCAACCGAAAAGATGCAATAGCTCATCTTAAAACAGCATTAGAAAAAAAGGCGTTTGATCCGAATATCTTAAGAGATCTTGGCAGAATCTATTTCCTGGATGGCCTGTATCCGGAAGCTCTAAATTCTCTTAAAGGGGCTGCCTGCATAGCGCCGGACGACCCGGAAACTCTTTTTTTTATTGGGCGCACTCAAATAGAGCTTGGAAAGCTTAATGAGGCTGTATCCACATTTGAAAAACTAATCGCAAAAAATCCTGATTATACGATGGCATTATATTTTCTTGGCAATGTTTACGGCAAATTGGGAAAGCTTGAAGATGCTCATTATTTTCTCGGAATTTATTATAAAAACAAAGAAGATTATAAAAATGCACTGTTTCACTTAAACAGGGCATTAAAGAAAACAGTTGATCCAGACAAAAAAAGCAAAATAAAGAAGCTATTGAAAGAAATCAGAAAAGAAGCTGTAGAAAAGGAGGATTGAGGGATTAAAAAATGAACGTCGAACATCGAACATCGAACATCGAACATCGAATGAAGAACAAAAAAAACAGAGGACAGAAGGATAGAGGGATTTGATAAAGCAGGTAATTTACTAAAATACGAATATCGAATATCGAACAAGGAATGTCGAACAACAGAAGTTTTTTAAAAGAAATAAATCAATATCCTTTACTTCAATATTCTGCGGTTCCTTGTTCTGCGGTTCTGCAGTTCAAAACAAAATGAGCTTAAATCAACAACATCGGGGGCTTAGGAAACATGGTTCAGGGGATCAGTTGTTTTAGTAAAATGCGAATATCGAATATCGAATCCCGCTTGAGCGGGATCGAATTATGAAGTTTTCTTACTCTTTCGTCTTGCAGTATCAATGCTTTTCACAAATATCGAAATCAACTGGTTGTTTTCATCAATCAAGGGTTCAAGTTTTGATGCCGGCTTTATAAGATTTGCTCTTACTATCATAAGCAACCATACTCTTGTTTCACGTAATTCTTTAAGGGATACTTTCATCTTGTGGATAAAATCAGAGCGAGATTCAGCGCCTTGAGCTTCGCCATAATTAGGCGCTGGAGATGTGCCGCTGCGAATGATTTGTCCGGCAATGTGATTCCCAACTTTCGTTTTTGGCAATGATTCTGCTATACGGATTATTCGAACGGCAAAATCTATTAATCGATCTTCAAGATCAAAGGTATTACCTTCCTTCGACATTCATCATTCCTTGTTCGAAATTCTGCGGTTTACCTGCCTGCCGGCAGGCAGGAAACAAAATGCGCTTAAATCAACAACATTGGGGGGGGCAGGGATCACTTTTTGGTTGCTAACAACTGTCCACTGACCACTGATCACTGTTCACTGTTCACTGACCACTGTTCACTGTTCAATTGATATGTCTTAATCTTTCTAAGCAAAGTTTTATAGTCGATGCCTAATCTGAGGGCTGCCTTGCTTTTATTGCCTTTTGTTTCGTTTAACTGCTGAGTTATTATCTTTTTTTCCACAGTTTGGGAAATAGACTTAACTATCTCAGAAAGAGTTTTCCCCCCATTATTGTCAGTGGTAGAGGCTTTTATCTCTGAAACGCAATGTATGATATTAGAATTAAATGTAAAGTGCATTGGTTTAATTGAAACATTTTCCTCGCTGATAAGCACGGCCTGGCGTATAACATTTCGCAATTCACGAACATTTCCGGGCCATGGATATGAGGCCAGTAATTGAAGAGCCGCTTTAGAAATCCCCTGACATTTTTTTTTGAGTTCCTGCTGAACTTCATTCATAAATCTATAAGCAAGATAGGGGATATCTTCTTTTCTTTCTCTTAGCGCAGGAACTTTAACGGCAAATTCCTTTAAGCGGAAATAGAGGTCGGAACGGAACTTTCCTGACTCTATATCTTTTTCCAGAGGCTGGTTTGTAGCGGCAATAATTCGGACCTGAACGGATTTAGCTTTTTTTGATCCCAATCTTTGAATACAACGCTCCTGCATTACTCGAAGAATTTTTTGCTGTGCCTGATATGGCAGGTTGCCGATTTCATCTAAAAACAGAGTGCCTTTGTCAGCCAACTCAAACTGCCCTGGTTTGTCAGTGTAAGCTCCGGTAAAAGCTCCCTTCATATAACCGAACAGTTCACTTTCAATAAGACTATCAGGAATTGCGCCACAGTCCACTGCTATAAAAGGCCCTTTCTTTACCTCACTCAGTTCGTGAATCGAGCGAGCCACAAGCTCCTTGCCCGTGCCGCTTTCCCCTTCTATCAAGACCGTAAATGATGTGGGAGCGACCTTCTCTACAAGTTTGAAAAGTTTACTGATCCGGTCGCTATTGCCCATAAGTTTGTAAAGGGATGCCCGCCCATTCAAGACATTTTTTAAATGTTTAACCTCTTGGACAAGGTACTGCTTTTCCAGGGCGCGTTTAATTGTAAAAAGAAGGTCGTTGTTATCTATCGGTTTTGTAACATAATCGTATACACCCGT
>CBDAFK010000227.1:0-8946 GCA_965195235.1 uncultured Desulfobacterales bacterium
GGAAAGTCCGGAATAGTAGGACGGAAGATAGTAGCGACCTTAAACAGCACCGGAACAAGATCTGTATTTTTGCATCCTGTTGAAGCCATGCATGGAGACCTGGGCATTGTGAGCCGTGACGATGTGTTTCTTGCCCTTTCCAGCAGCGGTAAAACCGACGAGCTTAACATACTGATACCAAGTATCCGCAAGATAGGGTGCATAGTTATAGCCTTTACAGGCGATAAAAATTCCCCGCTGGCAAGACAAAGCGATATTGTGATCGATGTTGGGGTGGAAAGGGAAGCTTGCCCTTTAGGCCTTGCCCCTACCGCAAGCACAACCGCTCTACTCGCCATGGGAGATGCCCTTGCTGTAGTATTAATTAATAAAAAACATTTTAACTCAAGCGATTTTAAAAAGGTTCATCCTGGCGGCATGTTAGGCCGGCGTCTGGTCGGCAAAGTTAAAGATATTATGTTAACAGGCAAAGCCATACCTTATGTTTTTGCTGAATCATCCATGGAGGATGCTATTAACAAAATTGAGCGTCTTGATTTGGGAGTTACTTTTATTTTAAAATCGGATTTCACACTTGCCGGCATAATAACCGATGGCGATATAAGGCGTTGTATTGTTAAGAAAAAGCCTATTTATGAATTAAAGGTCGAAGACGTTATGACAAAAAATCCACGAACTATATCTCCGGATTCTCCGGCGTATGATGCTCTGAATATGATGGAGCTGCACCAGATTACAGTGCTTCCAATAACCGACTCTTCTAACAAGGTTCAGGGGATTTTGCATCTTCACGATATATTAGGCAAAGGCGAATTTAAGTTTAATGGGAGTTAAAGGGATTGTAATACTTTAGTCCTTTGAAAAAAACCAGACAGGATAACCCTAAAAATATATATCTCACCGCCGAGACGCAAAGAACGCAAAGATTAAAAGTTTTTTGTTTTCCGTTGAGAGGACGGAAAACAAAAAGAAACTCATTAGTAAAATTGTCATATCGAGGATATATTTCATTTATATCAGACAGCTTAGCTTTTAAATTGTCGCCTCTCACGACAATTTAAAAAAATAAACTTCTTTGCGTCCTCTGCGGCTCTGCGGTGAATATAAAACGGGTTGAAATCAAACGCAAGGTAAAGGGATTTAGAGGGCATTATGAACTATAATAATATGGACACAAAAATACCGGTTCTTGGAAAGTCAAAAATAGCCTCTCCGATTCAACAAACAGACAGAGGCTCATACAGCGAGAACTTTGTCTCCGATAATGACAGGGTATTAATCGATGTAAATTTGTCTAATATTACAAATATGATTAAGGACGGCAAAAAACTTCCCTCCTTTGAAAAGGCCGGCCCCAGAAAAAAAATATACTTTGATCCAAGCAAACTACGGTGCGCTCTTGTAACCTGCGGCGGGCTTTGTCCCGGTGTTAACGGAATAATTCGATCAATTGTTCTGGAGCTTTATTATGGATACGGAATCCGGAATATCTACGGCATTCAGTATGGACTGCAGGGCTTTATTCCAAAATATGGCCATGATATCTTATCTTTTTTACCTGATACGGTTGAAAAAATTATTAGAAAGGGCGGATCCTTTCTTGGATCTTCGAGAGGCCCGCAGGATATTGATGAAATTGTCGATTGTATGGAAAAGATGAATATAGGAGCGCTCTTTATGATCGGCGGCGATGGAACCTTGATGGCTGCATCAAAAATAAGCGATGCCTTAAAAAAAAGAGCCCTTAAGATAAGCATTATAGGAATACCCAAGACCATTGACAATGATATTTATATGGTATCAAAGTCTTTTGGGTTTGACTCAGCGGTTGACATTGCTACCCAGGCAATCAGGGCTGCGCATAATGAAGCGCAGGGATATCCCAACGGCATCGGTCTTATAAAACTGATGGGCAGGCATTCAGGCTTTATTGCGGCAACAGCCGCATTGGCACAGCAGGATGTAAATTTTGTTCTAATACCGGAGGTCAATATTGACCTTAAAGGTCCCGGCGGCTTTCTTTCAGCTCTTGAAAAACGCCTTGAAAGCAGAAAACATGCGGTAATAGTTGTGGCGGAAGGGGCCGGCCAGAACCTGTTCAAAACAGGTAAAAACAAAAAAAAGATGTACGATGAATCGGGAAATATCAGGCTGCATGATATCGGGCTGTTTTTAAAGGATGCAATTACAACCTATTTCAAACAAAAAAATATTTCCATAACCCTTAAATATATTGATCCCAGCTACATAATCAGAAGCCTGCCGGCCAATTCCAACGATCATGTGTTTTGTAATTTTTTAGGACGTGATGCTGTCCATGCAGCCATGACCGGTAGGACAAATATGCTTATAGGCCACTGGAGCAACCATTTTGTGCATATTCCCATCAGCCTGTCGGCAGGGAAGCGAAAACAGGTTGATCCGCACGGAAAGCTTTGGCTCAACGTCCTTGAAGCAACAGGCCAGGGCTCACTGAAAAACCAGTAACAGCTGAACGTCGAACATTGAACATCGAACGTTGAACATCGAACGATGAAATCGCTCCTGCCCGCCATCGCGAGCCGTACTCAATGCTCTTCGTCCTTTTGTTGTCTCGCTCAGGCGAGGCGGGCGGGTCGCTCCGCCAGTTTATAAATTGGCAGAATACCTTATTCAAAATTCGACGTTGGATGTTCGACGTTCATAGCTTTTAGGTTCATGGCCTTTTAGCTTGACGCTTACAGGCTAAGGTGTTATAATAATTGATATATTACATTTGCATGCTTGCCCGCCGCTCCTTTATGTGACATCACGGCTTGTGCCGCTAATTTACCGATGGCAACTGCTTTGTGTGGATTGGCAAGATAGTATATTGCTTTTTCAGTTAGTTCCTGACCATCCTTTATCTGAATGCCGCCGCCTGTTTTGTCGAGAAGATCCCTGGCATCAAGAAAATCCTCCATTGAAGGGCCGTAGAAAACAGGTTTGCCCCAGACTGCTGCCTCTAATATGTTTTGTCCTCCAAGCGATACCAGGCTGCCCCCGCAAAATACTATTGAGGCAATGCTGTATGTGTTTAGAAGCTCTCCGATCGTGTCCACAATAATTATTGGCGCTGTCCTCAAACAGTTTTGTTTGTCAAGATCACTTCTAAGCTGACATGCAAAACCTTGCTTTTTAACCAGCTTTTTTATGTAAGGCACCCTTTCAACATGCCTTGGCGCAAGAATCAAAAGGGTTTCAGGCAAGGATTTGATGATTTTGCCATAAACATCAAGAATAATTTTTTCCTCAGACCTTCGGGTGCTTCCTGCCACAAAAACAGGTTTATCTCCTTTGATATTATATATGCCTTCCATTTTTGCTTTAATTCTTGCATCACACTGGTTTAATAAAAGATCATATTTTGCGTTTCCGTTTATTTCTATCCTTTCTCCGGGCGCTCCGATCATCTCTATACGATGAGCATCAGCCTTGTTTATCATGCTAAAGGCATCAACAAGATTTAACGTTGCCTTCATTAATGGCCTGATTTTTAAGTATCCCTTAATTGTTCTAACGGAAATTCTGCCGTTAACAAGGGCTGTTTTGATGCCCAGCCTGTGGGCCTCAACCAGCCAGTTCGGCCATATTTCGGTTTCAAGACATACCAGGACATCCGGTTTCAGGAGAGATAAAGCCTTGCGGGCAGATAAAATAAAATCAACGGGCGCATAAATACAGGTCGCAATTGGCCGGCGATTGCCGGCGCTTAATTTGTTTTTGGCAAAGGCCTGCCCATGTTCTGTTGTGGTCGAAAGTATAACAGCACAATCCGGCATTAAAACTTTGAGTGATTTGATAATGGCTATAGCCGAGGTCACCTCTCCTACTGAAACCGCATGCATCCATATTCGCGGTGATCCGGAAATAGCCCGCACAAGCCGATCAGGGTATAATCCAATTCGCTGGCTTATGCTACGGCTATATCGGCCGCTTATGCGTGAATAAAACCAGAAAGGCGGGAAAAACAATAGAAAAAGGGATGTGCTAAGAAATTTGTATGCTGTATATGCAAAATTCATTTTTGATTCAATTCAATAAACTTCTTCCCCTTTATGCGAAGAAGATACAGCTTTTTTTTGGTCTCTCCATTATTGTCAAATGATGTAAGGCCTGTTACGCCCTGAAAATTATTAAGATTCATTAATGCACTTTTAATAGAGCTTCTATATCGAATATCAGGCCTGCTTACAATCGTAAATAATATCATTGCCGAGTCATAAGCTACAGCCTCGATAAATTCCGGTTTCTCTTTAAAGGTTTGCTTAAAAACAGCCACAAAATCAATAACCTGTTTTGAAGAGCTTTCCGCAAAAAAAACATCGGGCATAATTGCGTTCTGCACATAACGCCGCGCCATCTTGATTAAACCGTCACAATGCCACAGATTGGTGCCTAAAAGATATACATCCTTAACATCATAAAATGCCAGTTGGGGTATAATTAATCCCGCCCTCTCCGGCGCATCAGGAATGAAAACAGCATCAAAATCGACAATTGCTTCAGGTTCTTGTTCCTCTTTATTTTCTTCTTTGTCTTCACTTGTATCATCGTCTTTGCCTGCTTCTTCATCTTCGGTCACATCATCCTCATTATCTTCGATCAATATATCCATATTTTTTAGATCTTCAGGGACTTCATAATAAAGACCGACCAGTTTTTTGATGGGATCGGCAAAATCTGTATGCTTGACATTATATGATTCAACGCCGACAACCTTTCCGCCATAAGCTGTAACTTCATCCCAGAATAGATTCATAAATGTTATTCCATAATTATCATCAGGATAAAGGATTGCAAAATTGCCAAGCCCCAGTTCTTCAATTACATAAGATACAAGAGTATGAACCTGCATCATGGGAGTGAAGAAATTTCTAAAAACATAGTCTCCAATATCGGTAATATTATTTTTTTGGGTTATGGTAATGATTGGAATGCCTTTGTCCTGCGCTACCAGGCCGGCAGATTCAGCCGTAAAAATCGGTCCGATAATTGCCGCGACATGCTCATCGAACAATTCCTTTACAGCCACGGCAGCCTTATCTGCATCGGATTCCGTATCTTTTATAATCAGCTTTACAGCAGGTTGGATGCCCTGGGAGCAAAATTGATTCATAGCGAGTTCAATGCCTTTTAATGCCCTTCGGCCAAAACTTTCGCATGGACCGCTTAGCGGGAGCAAACAGCCTATTGTGTATTTGCTGTATGCCCCTTTTTTTCTAATCTCTTCTATCAGTCTTTGAGCTTTCAGTGCGTTTTCGTGCTCCGGGAACCTTTCTATAAATTGCGACAATATCTTTTCAGCATCATCATATTTTTCTTTTTCAGCTTTGTTTTGTCCCAACCGGTACATAAGATAACCGGCCGGCGGCTTATCTTTCAGTTGAGTTAAAAAGGATATAATATCGGCTGTGCCAAGCAGCCCGGCAGCTTCATTTATTTTTGCAATTATCGCTTCTTTTGCGGAATCCTTTGCTTTGTTAAGCGCTAAAATATAGAAATTAACGGCATCTTTCGGGGAGCCTGTCGCAAAATGAGCATCGCCAAGAAGAACATATGTTCTGACAATATTAATCCCGGCAACTTTGCTTCCTATTATATCGTTTGCCTGCTTGATTGCTTCATTGTATTTGCCTTCGTTGTAAAGCATAACAAGAATTTCAACCATGGCATCAGGAATAAAAGGACTTTTCGGATAATCTGCGATTAAACGATTATAGCAGGTTAGAGCTTTTGCATTATTGCCAAGATTAGACCAAGCTGCCCCTGTCTTTATTAAAGCTGCATCTGTTAGGCGTCCCTTTGGAAACCGGGAAAGGTATTCAGTGTACTTGATCAGGGCTTTTTCATATAATTTTGCCTGAAACAGCTCTTCAGCCTGTGCAAAGAGAATATCTCCCGGATCAACATATACAGGCCTGGCAGGCAGGAACTGTTTCGGCGCGCATGCCGCAAAAAAGAAGGCTGTGATAAGAATTATAATTGTGTTTTTTAAGCTCATATTAAAATATGCTGATTTTGTTCGGGGTTACTCAATTATAGATAAACCGACAAGACAATGTCCTTTGAATCTTTCCTGATAATCCTTTGTGATATATTTTATTTTTGTTTTAAGCTGGTTAGGCTGGCTCGAGTGTTCCTCTGTATAGTATTTCATATCCAAAATGTCCCCGACCTTTAATGATTTCAAAACATCAGAGCCCTCTTTAACCAGAATACACATTCCTTTTGAAGATATATCCCGTAGCTTAAAGTTATAAAAATGAGTTAGTCCGCTTTTTGAGAATTCAACCCTGAAATATTTATCCATCATTTTTCTGGGTTCAGATCTTCGTTCAATACAGCCATTTTTGCCAAAATTATTCTGCATGTCCTTATTATCCCCTTATTGAAGCGCAAAAGTAAATGCTGGCTTAGGCTGCTTGCTGACAGGTATCAACTGTATGCAAAATAGCCTTTTACGAGTTCATCAAAAATTGATGACATCGTAAAAAGTCCAACATACCCCTTAACCGTCATTCCGGCGAAAGCCGGGCACGTAGTGACACGAAGTGAAGCGTCAGCGCTAACCTTTAGCGCTATCCAGTATTTTCAGTTAGTTGCAACTACTATGGACTCCGGTTTTCGCCGGAATGACGACTTTTTATGAAGTCATCAAAATTGATTTTTTGCAAATTTTCTACAAGTCAATATAGAAAGATATTTCTGTAAAATCAAGATGAAAGCTAATTAGATTATTGCAGATAAGCTTATTTCAGACTGCGCCGGTGATACTTATGGAATGACTTAATGTTATCACCATCACACTTTTACCAACCTCCACAAATCAAGAATGCCCACATTGGCAATAATATGCTGGTCTTTGTCAACGATTGGGATTTCTTTGATATTGTAAGAGATCATCCTGTTGAGGACATTCTCAAGATCATCATTTTTTTGAGCATATATCACATGTCTATTCGTTATATCAGCCACCTTTTCAGAAGTAATATGAGCCAGCAGAGAGCGGATGCCAAACTGTGGTTCATGTCTGGCAGCAATGACCTCGCGGATCAACGTCCCTATAGAGAGGGTTCCCTGGAGTCGTCCCTGGTTGTCCACAACGTAAATACTTCGAGGTTGCTGTATGCCGCTAATTTCTTCCGTGGCTTCAGTTAAAGTGCGATCAGCAGATATTGCCAAGAAGGGGATGTTTTCAATTGTATCAAGCGCTTCACAAATTTTCATAGCTCCTCCTCATGAGAGACGGTTTCACCCGCTTTCTGTAAGGCGTATTTGACCAGGGGCAGGCCAATCAATTGGCTGATGATTACTGACCCCACAACAACATTAACCAGGAAACTTGAGACTGTGGGCTGTGGAAAAACCTCCGCCCCTATAAGCACCAATCCCATAGCCAAATTGGCCTTGGGGAAAAGCGCCAGCCCCAAATATTTTTTCACATTTTTTGGGGTCTGCGTTACCCTGGTCCCAATCCATGCGCCCAGTTGTTTGCCAACCATGCGGATTATGAGAATAGACAGGGTCAGCAATCCGCTGGTCTTAAGTATTCCCAAATTAATATGCGCTCCGGCAAGGCCAAAAAAAAGGCCAAAGAGAGGCTCTTGAATCTGTTCGACCACCAGGAAAAAATCATGATGACGCCGTTCCACATTGACAATGATAAAGCCAACAACCATGTTGGCCAATAATGGGGAAAGGTTGAGCAGGGAAGCAATTCCGTTGACGCTTAAGAGAATGCCCAAAATCACCATTAGCAGCGCTTCTCGTCGAAGCACCAGGCGAGCTATGGTTTTCAGCACTATGGCCGCGGAAATTCCTAGAAGCAGAGAAAAGACTATTTCTGCCACTACTTCCACCAATATCTTAATACTAAAAACCGCTCCGGGATGAATCAGAATATCAGCAGTGGCAGTAGCCAGGGCAAAGAAAATGATGGCCAGGCCATAACTGATGGCTGTAACCCCCAGGAGAATAGTGGTGAAAGGTCCACTGGCTTTTAGTTCAGTAATTATGGCCAATAACGGGCTCGAAGCCGTAGCCATAGAAATGGCTCCGATAATAAGAGCCATGGGAAGATATGTTCCTAACAGGCTGTACTCTGAACTTTGAAGACCACCAAAGAATGGCATTGCAGAGAGCAGAAATAGAACAGTCAAAAGAAAGACGCTTCCAGCCTGAAAAAAACTGATCCATAAAATACTTCTCCCAACTCGTCTAAGCCGGTCAATGGCAAGACTGCCGCCAATGGAATAGGCGATAATGCTCAAGGTTATTTCGATGATAACATAAAGATCTTTGTCAACCAGATGAGACGACAACACATTAAAAAAGGAGGGACCGAGCAACATACCAGCCACCAGATAACCACTGACTCTGGGCAACTTAAGAACATTAGCCGCTCGTCCTCCTAAGTACCCAAGAATCAGCAACAGTCCGACGGCGAGCAATGGATGCGTTATCATTGAAAAGCCTCTTCCCCTTTTTTAAGCCATAGTTCGAGTAGATCCAGTATATCCAGGTCGGCAATGATCCGGCCTTGCTGGTCCACTACGGGAATATCCTTGACATTCCGTTCGATCATCCTGGTAAGCACATCGTTCAACCATTCGTGTTCGTGACAAATGATGAGTGCGGCATCCATCATATCGTCAGCCTTTTCATAAGCAAAAAGCTCCGCGATATGCTCGGTAATTATCAATGCATCGCTGACTCTGCTCTTTAGATAGTAGCGAAAAATAAAATCTTTCAGATTATCCAGTGGAATCGCTCCAGCAACCTTGCCATCGGCATCTATGACATAGACGATGCGCCCCCGATGTCTTTTTAGCATAGCGTGTATCACTTCTCGAATGGAGCTACCTGTCTTTACTACAGGTGGTTCCGCTCGGTAAGGTAAAGAATCCAGAAAGTCTTTTACAGTTA
>CBDAFK010000228.1:0-3059 GCA_965195235.1 uncultured Desulfobacterales bacterium
TTTCCTTTGCGCCTGATCGTAATGTATGTCGCACAGGGTGCTGGTTACAAAGTATAAGCAAATGATTTCGCTGTAAAAATGTTATTTTTAACCCTTACCGTCTTGACATTGATGGAAATCAAGGGTGCGAAACTTGAGTAACAATATCGTATCAGGTTCTTTCTTAACGATTTCTAATACATTCAAACAGTTTCCTGTTTTAAATTTAATCACACTTGAAGCTCGATTGCAGATAATTTGTTGCATAAGGCTAAAATATTACTAATTTTAAAGGAGCGAGATGGCTAAAAAAAGAAAAACAAGAAAACAACTGCTAAAAGAACCTGATGAATTTATAAGCTTTTCATCCAGATTATTACAATCCGCGATAAAATATAAGGTTCAAATATCATTTGCCCTTGGTGTAATTGCATTGCTTGTAATTGTTGTTTCAGGCATTTACTATTTTTCAAATAAAGCCGAAAACAGGGCATTCGCCTTGCTGGATCAAGCTATAACCGGATATAATTCCATTGTAAAGGATAATGGACCTGAAAAGGCTTACCAGGATATTGCGCAGGATTTTGATTTTATTATAAAAGAATATTCAAGAAGAGATGCCGCAAAACTTGCAAGGCTTATATATGCCAATATCTGTTACAATGCGGGCGATTATGAAAAGGCAACAGCCTTGTATGATAAATCTTTAAAAGACTTTAAAAATCACCCATTGATTAAAACATTTATCCTGAGTGGAACAGGTTACAATCATGAAGAAAAAAATGATTACAAGGCCGCAGTGAACTATTTTGAAATGATTGTTTCGCAACCAGGCGCTATTATGAAAGATGAGGCTTTTTTCAATCTGGGCCGGCTTTATGCGGTAATGGGTGAGAACGAGAAAAGCCTAACGGCTTTTAAGAAGATTATTTCCGACTATACTGATTCAACCTATATTGAGCTTGCAAAAGAAAAGGTAAGCGGTTGAGCCAATTCCAAAACGTCCCATTTTGTCCAATCTCTGTGTCAGGCTCAAATTTTAATCCTCGAAATACTCAATGTATTCCTGCGGTTAAAATTTTCACCTTCCTTGACCTTGAACAAACTGAAACGTTTTGAAACAGGCTCGGTTGAGCAACAAAAAAAATCGGCCAAGCACGGGAGGTGCTACTTGGCCGATAAGGAGGAAAACAGATGAAAAAATTATCAGGTTATCTATTAGCTAAGCAACTTGCGTGCCAGGTTGTATGGCTAATCTGTTCAGCTCCTTTATTGCTGAGTTATCAATAGATTATATTTTTCATCAAGATTGTTTGCCCTTATAAATTATTTATTATTACCAAAATCAGTTTCCACTTGGAAATAATCAGTTTCCACTTGGAAACCGATTTCACCTTTTTTATTATTCCCCCACTCGACCACTCAACTACTTGACTATATCCTAAGACAGTCCGTGTCTGCTGATTTTTTTGCTCAGGCCGCTTTTGCCCATTCCGAGAAGTTCAGCAGCATTGGACTGAACATCATTTGTAAGCTTCAATGCCCTTTTGATCATATTTTCTTCAATCAGGGAAAGAGTCTCATATAATTTTGCATTATTGGGTATCCCGTCAAGATACATTGAACTGTCAACATTATTCCTGAAATCCTTTGGAAGATCAGACACTTTGATGATTTCATCAGGACACATAATCATTGCTCTTTCAATAACGTTCTCCAGCTCCCGAACATTTCCCGGCCAGTTGTAATTATTAAAGAGACGTTCAACTTCATTGTCAAGACCCTTAACAGGAGTATCTGAGCCGCGTTCATCAGCATATTTTTTTATAAAGTGATTAATTAAAAGCCGGAGATCATCTATGCGTTGTTTCAGAGGCGGCAAGACAATATTTACTACATTCAATCTGTAAAACAGATCCTCCCTGAAGCGGCCATGCTTCATCTCTTCCTTCAAGTGTTTGTTTGTGGCGGCAATTATGCGGATATTGACAGAAACCGGCTTAACTCCGCCGACCCTTTCAAAACTTTTTTCCTGGAGAACGCGTAAAAGCTTTACCTGGAGACTTTGTGAAAGCTCGCCGATTTCATCAAGGAACAGAGTTCCTCCGTCAGCTATTTCAAACCGCCCCTTCTTCATTGTCAGGGCGCCGGTAAATGCCCCTTTTTCGTGGCCGAAAAGTTCGCTTTCAAGAAGATTTTCAGCAAGGGCGCTGCAGTTTACGGCGACAAAAGGTTTGCTTCGTCTCGGGCTGTTGAAGTGAATGGCTTTTGCCACCAGCTCTTTCCCTGTGCCGCTTTTACCCTCGATCAAGACAGTTGCATTGGTTGACGCAACTTTACGTATTATCTCAAAAACATCCTGCATTGCCTTGCTTTTGCCGATTATATTGCTGAAACTGTACTTTGACTTTATCACATCACGCAGGTATCTGTTTTCTTTGACTACGCGGTACATTGAAACGGCTTTGTTCACATAAATAACCAGCGTTTCATTATCAAAAGGCTTAAGAATGTAGTTATAAGCCCCTTTTTGCATTGCCTGCACTGCCTTTTCCACTGTGCCGTAAGCAGTCATCATTATGACCGGAAGATCGGGGTCCTCGGTCTTGATCTTTTCAAGCAATTCTATGCCGTCCATTAAAGGCATTTTCATATCGGTTAGAACCAGGTCAACATCGGAGTTGCTTAAAATTTCAAGCGCGTCCCTACCGCTATTGGCGGTTAAGGTTGCAAAACCTTCTTCTTCCAGCACAGCGCTTAATATGGGTGGATAATTTTTTTCATCATCAACGATCAGGATGGTTTCCATTGTTATATGCCTCACTTATAAAATCCCAAATTTCAAGCATCAAATTACAAATAAATCCCAAATTTCAATATTCAATAACCAAAACATGTTTAGACCGGTTTGGAATTTTGAATTTTGGTCATTGTAATTTATTTGTAATTTGTTATTTGTTATTTCAGGAAAGAAAATTCCTATACTATAAATTTACAGATATTGCTTTTTACTGTGCATAAGAAATAAATAATCATTTTAGAATCTTAGTGCCTTTGTGCCTTAGTGGCTGACTTTCCCC
>CBDAFK010000229.1:0-5427 GCA_965195235.1 uncultured Desulfobacterales bacterium
TGGCTGAAGACAGACGATGCTGCCGATCCCTTCGCTGAGCATGGCTATCATCTCGGCGGTCAAAAGCCATCCCTCGCCGAACTGGTTGGCCAGGTTGACCACCTCGCCCGTGATTTCAGCCAGATCTTTCAGATTAAAAGGTTTTCTGTAAAAACGAAATTGCTGCATGACCCTTTCTATCTGATAAAGATGAAATCTTGCATAAAGATACATGAGCTTATATTTAAGGCTGTCAGCAATGGAATGTTTAAAAAAGGTCCTCTGATCAAAATCTTCATTAACAAACCTCTGGGCAAAAAAGTTCTGCAAACAGGGAAGTGCCACTTCCACCCCCTGTTCAGAGAGCCACTCTATGATGTTTCCATTAGAAAAAAAGTTGTATTTAACAAATATCTCGCCCACCACCCCTATCCTGGGAACAGGCCGATCTGAAACTTTAATGCTGTTAAAGTCTGTTACCGCATTTTCCAGCAGGTTAAGAAGGTAACGATAATCCGCTTTCTCAATACCTGTTTCCATTTCCAAAAGATATCTGGCGTGCAAGGCCTTTGAGTCGCCGTGACTCTTCTCCCTTACTACCGTGGACAGATACATCTGAGTCAAAGGATCAGTAAAAATTATGCCCAGACCCATACGTTTGACCAGTTCTTTTTTATCTATAATAAATCCAGGCTGAGGATTTGTATCATCAGGTGAAAGCGCAATTATCGGAACATCTTCCAGTCCTGCATCAGTCAGTCCTTTCCTGATAAGCGAAACATAAGAGGATGCCCTGCACTGGCCGCCGGTCTGAGTTAAGATTATTGATGTCTTCTTCGGATCGTATTGGCCGGATTGAAAGGCTTTGATTATGTCACCTGCAACAAGAACTGCCGGATAGCACATATCATTATTAATATTCTTAAGGCCATATTCCACAGAAGCCTTATCCTGTGGCGGCAATACCTCGAGTCGGTAGCCCAGCGGCTTGAAAGCAGCCGGAAGAAGCGGAGAATAAAATGGAGAAAAATAAGGCGCAATAAGAGTTCTATCTCTGTCTTTTGGCATGAATACACGATTTGTTTTCTTTTTCCAGTGTGTTGCGCGCAAAGATCTATTCGCATTTTCTTTCACCGCTTCCAGCATGGAACGCAGTCTGATCCTGACAGCGCCCAGATTGGATATCTCGTCCATCTTGATCGATGTGTAAATTTTTCCATACCTCTTGAGGATATCTCTTACTTCATCGGCAGACACGGCATCAAGGCCACAACCGAAAGAAATAAGGTGGATCAGTTCGCTATGATTATTTTTGCCGACCCAGTCAGCCGCAGCATAAAGTCTGTTGGCATACGTCCATTGGGTAAGCACTTCAACATCGGCGAGGGACTGATCTTTATCTACCGGAACAGCGTCTTCGGTTATAACATCGACCCCCATAGAGGTTAAGAGTTCTGGAATGCCGTGGTTGATAAGCGGGTCTATATGATAAGGCCGGCCTGCCAGGACAAGGACTATCCGGCCTTTGTTTTCGGCCTCATTTATTAGAGAGGCAGCCCTTGTCATTAAGTTTTTCTTGAATTCCTTTTGAGCAGTTAACCCCTGTTTTACGCCCTTTGCAACAGTACGGTAATCAATACCGAATTGCCTGAAAAAAATGTAAAGCTGTTTTTTTAACAGCTCGTTGTCCCGAAAGCTGACAGCCGGATTATCAAGAGGTATTTTGTATTTTCCTTCCGGGTCGATTGCGCTTTTCACCACATCCGGATATCCGGTAACAACCGGGCAGTTGAAACTGTTCAGAGCGTCACTGTATTCTTTTCTTTCATAAACCACAATCGGATAAAAGATTCTATCTACTTTACGTTCCAAAAGATCGAAAATATGCCCGTGCGCGAGTTTTGCAGGAAAACAGATATTTTCCGACATTACTGTTGGGGCTCCTTTTTCAAAGAGCTTGAAATTAGATGGAGAGGAAATAACAACCTTAAAACCGCATGTAGTCAAAAAGGCAGACCAGAAAGGAAAGTTTTCATACATGTTCAAACAGCGCGGAATGCCGAAAGTAAGGATCGGATTCCCGTCAGGTTCCATTTGACGATCAAACAGGAGTTGTAATTTTTGTGCTATTAAATTGCTTCCCCTGTCTTTTGTTTTAGCGCTATTACTAAAATGCCGTTCACACCGGTTGCCCGTAAAAAATTTGTTCCCATTAGCGAATGTAAGTTTCATGACAGCGCACCTGTTTTCGCAGCCGCCACACTTTATTTCCTTTTTGGTGAAATCGATTTTTAAATCAGAAGCATTTTCAATGCCGGCAAATCCTTTTGATTCATCAGGATTTAGGCGATGGTTATTAAGGGCTGTGATGGCAGCTCCGTATGCTCCCATTAACGCCGGAATATCAGGACGAACAACCTCTTTGTTAAGCAGAAGTTCAAATGCCCGCAATACTGCCGGGTTGCGAAAGGTTCCCCCCTGGGCAACGATTCTGTTTCCTAAGACCTCGACATCTCTTAATTTGAGAACTTTGTAAATAGAATTTTTAATTACCGAATAAGCAAGTCCCGCTGAAACGTCAGCAACCGTTGCTCCTTCGCTCAATGCCTGCTTGACCTTTGAGTTCATAAAAACAGTGCATCTCGTTCCCAAATCAAATGGAACATTTTTCTCGCACGCTATTTTGGCAAAATCCGCAATACTGTAACCCAGGGAAGAGGCAAATGTCTCAAGAAATGAACCGCATCCGGATGAACATGCTTCATTGACCTGTATGTCTGATACAGCATGATCCCGGACATATATCGCTTTCATGTCTTGGCCGCCGATATCTAAAATAAAGGAAACATCATTATCAAAACGCCTCGCGGCCCGATAGTGCGCCATGGTTTCTACAACGCCGTCACCCAAACCAAAGGCTGCTTTAATCAGGTCTTCACCGTAACCGGTTGCGGCTGTTCTGATAATGCGCGGCAGGAAACCGGCCTTTTTGAATTTTTTTGCAAATTCAGACAACGCATCTTTTACAGCCTGGATAGGATTGCCGTTATTGGGCCGGTAATGACCGATGACAAATCTTTCCCTGTCATCAGTAAGAACTATCTTTGTAGTAGTAGAGCCGGAATCTATGCCAAGAAAAAGGTCTTTGTCTTTTACCTTGTCCAGAGCGACCCTGGGCACCTGATTTTTAAGGTGCTTTTCCTGCCATGATTCAAATTCCGCTCTGCTTTCAAAAAGGGGAGGAAGCCTCCTCGAAGCCTGCTTTATCTTTCCGAAATCTTTGGTTTTGGACAATAATAGTAAATCTTTAAGCTTTATCTGATGCGGTTGATCCTCATGGAGCAACGCCGCGCCCATGGCAGGGATGAGTTCAGGCCGGTCAGGAATAATCAGCTCGTCTGGATTTTTTATTGCCAGAACTTTAACAAACGCCCGCCTTAGCTCAGGATAAAAGCTCAACGGACCGCCGCCAAGGAGTACCTTGCTTTTGATGTCGCGGCCTCGCGAAAGAGCGGTTATTACCTGAATGGCAACCGCGTGAAATACAGAAGCAGCTACATCTTCCCTGGAAACATCCCGGCTCAACAAGGCCTGAATGTCTGTCTTGGCAAAAACACCGCACCGGGAAGCAATAGGGTAAATGGAGACGGCCTTTTCAGCCAGCGCGTTAAATTCGGAGACAGGAACATGGAGAAGCACAGCCATCTGATCAATAAATGCCCCTGTGCCTCCGGCACAACTGCCGTTCATTCTCATATCAGGACGAAAATGATCATCAAAAAAGATGATTTTGGAATCTTCTCCTCCTATCTCAATAAAGGTTCTGACTTCAGGATAGACAACCTTTATGAAGCGCGCTGAAGCTACCACCTCCTGGATAAACGGGAGATGATATGCCTCGGCAAGCCCCATGCCTGCTGAGCCTGTAACTGCCAGATCAAATTCAACATTACCTAATTCTTTGAGGGCTTCATTAAATATTTCCAGCGCAACCGCCTCAGTTCTTGCTTTATGACGACGGTAGCGTGAGAAAATCATATTGCCGCTGTTGTCGCATATTGCTACCTTGGCTGTTGTGGAGCCGATATCAATACCCGCTGAATAAGTATTTTTCATTTTTGTCATCATTTAGCTTTAAGCTTTCACCTTTGAGCTTTGAGCTTTCACCTTTTATCTTTGTATAGGAAATCATGTTTTCTTTCTTCAATTTTAAAATAAGTTAAATAGCGAAGCGACATCATTATTCGACGTTCGATGTTGGACGTTCGATGTTGGACGTTCATCTTTTTATTTGTTCTTTATCTTTCACCTTTCACCTTCTTATATAATCTCGTGTAGAACAAAATGTGTCCACGAGAGAAACAATAAAAGATTCTTTATAAAACGGAGGGATAATGGTAAGCGGCCACATGTGTTTTTTTATAATGTCCTCTTCTTTTTTGGAAAGAGATGTTATTTTGCGCGCATTTTTTAAGGAAATATTTGGGTGCCTGAACCCGTGAAGTCTTGGCCCTTCGCGCAGCCAGTCGTAAAAAAAGAGATCATGCAGCAAAGCTCCACGCACTATTGCCCGGCAATCCATGGAAAATCGTTTGCCCAAAAGAAAACTCAGCCAGGCCACTTCCTTTACATGATCCAGCCTGGTCTTGCCCTTGTGGTGGTTGTATTGCGACAGGGCTTTTACGGTTGGATTATCAAGTAATGGGGCCGCTGTCTCTAAGAACTCAGTCTCCATCGCAGCCTCCTCTTTTTTTGTCCATTTATCTACAAACAGAAATTGCCTCATGGATAATACTGCAAGATCAATAAGCATCATTGAAACAATTAGCCCTGCAAAAAAGGTTTTAATGCCATGTGGCAGCCAATTGAACAGGCTTTGATATGGAGGCAGAAGAAGATATTCAAAGGCAAATGCGAGCAGTATCCAGTAAACAGAGAATTTTAAACATATATGGCCTTTATACTGAAAACGCTGATCCGAATAGTCCCACAGCCTGGTATGAAAAAAATATTGCGCATTAAAACCGGAGATCAGTTCAAGGCCTGTTGTAGCCGCAAAATAGACAAAAATCTTGACAAAAAAGTTCGATTCATGAACCAGCGAAACACACCCCATAAGTATCAAAGCGCCGGTGCCGTAAAGGATAAGATAAGGCCCTTTTAAAAGACCTGGTTTGACAAAGCGCCTGTCACGCACAGAACGGTAAGCAACCTCCAGAACCCAACCTGAAATAGAAAAAACGCAAAAAGTAAAAATTATATTAAGAATATT
This sequence comes from uncultured Desulfobacterales bacterium, assembly GCA_965195235.1. Taxonomy (GTDB): domain Bacteria; phylum Desulfobacterota; class Desulfobacteria; order Desulfobacterales; family ETH-SRB1; genus Desulfaltia. Next base: position 5,252 of record CBDAFK010000229.1, read on the forward strand.
GAATTCCATATAAAACCAATAAATTATTTCTTCAGATATTATTTCGCCTCAGGCGCTGATGTCAGTCCATTAAAGATGATGTTCATTAATTCATCCATATAAGTTTCAATGCGTTCCTCACTTTCCTGAACCAGCCAGTTAAGCTCAAATCCCCTCAAAGCATGACCCATGGCTTT
>CBDAFK010000230.1:0-5482 GCA_965195235.1 uncultured Desulfobacterales bacterium
CGAAGGCCGCAAAGCAATTCACGAACTTTTCGAAAACTCCTTTGGACCCGCAAAAGAGAATTAACCATATCTGCCCCTGCCGTGAATCAGTTAATCTCCCGTGTCTTAAAAAACTCTATCTCCGGCCACTCTTCCATGCAGTAACCTAACTGCCATTCACTCGTTGTCAGAAAGGAGAGGCAGCCTTCAGCATCTCTTGCCATGTTAGCTGTATTCTTTTTCTCAAATTCAGCCATTTTTTTGAGATCATCACAGCTAACCCAGCGTGCCACATTAAAATTAACCGGTTCATATATGGCATCCACACCATATTCCGCCTTTAAACGGGCCATGGTCACCTCAAACTGCAGGACACCAACCGCCCCCAGAATATAGTTTCTGCCTGTAACAGGTCTGAAAACCTGGACAGCCCCCTCCTCTGCAAGCTGGATCAGTCCTTTTTGAAGGTGCTTGGCTTTTAACGGATTCTTCAGACGCACAAGCCTGAAATGCTCAGGTGCAAAATTAGGGATCCCGCTGAATTTCAAAGGTTCTTTTTCGGTAAATGTATCGCCGATCTTTATGGTTCCATGGTTATGGATACCAATAATATCTCCTGGAAATGCCTCCTCCACATTTTCCCTGTCCTGTGCCATGAAGATTGTCGCATTAGCAAAAGTTACCTCTTTCCCGATCCTGTGGTGGACAACTCTCATTCCTCTTTTAAATTTTCCTGAACAGATCCTGACAAATGCAATCCTGTCCCTGTGAGCAGGGTTCATATTTGCCTGTATTTTAAAAGCAAAGCCTGAAAACTCTTTTTCGTATGGCGAAACCTCACGGGAAACAGCCTGTCTCACACCTGGATATGGGGCCAGTTCCACAAATGCATCCAGCATCTCTTTAACACCAAAATTATTAATGGCGCTTCCGAAAAAGACCGGGGTCTGGCTTCCTTTTAAAAAATGTTGGCGCTCAAACGGATCAACGGCGCCTTCAAGCAGCGCTATGTCTTCCCGCAATTCATCGGCCTGTTCCCTTAAAAGTTCATTTAGAATGGGATCAGACAGATCATTAATAACGATTCCTTCCTGCCCGAGGGTTTCCCCGCCAGGTTCAAAAATATGCAGTTGTCTGTGAAAGAGATTATATACACCTTTAAAGCGCTTGCCCATACCAACAGGCCAGGAAAGCGGCGTACATTCGATCTGTAGTTTATCCTCAATATCATCAAGGATATCAATAGGCGCCATACCTTCACGGTCAAGCTTGTTTATGAATGTAATGATCGGGGTGTTGCGCATCCTGCAGACCTCCATGAGTTTTTTGGTCTGAGGTTCCACCCCCTTGGCGCTGTCAATCACCATCAGAGCGCTGTCAACAGCAGTCAACACCCTGTATGTATCTTCTGAAAAGTCCTGGTGGCCCGGTGTGTCTAACAGATTAATCTCAAAATCCCTGTAGTTAAACTTCATTACAGAAGTTGTAACTGAAATACCTCTTTCCTTTTCAATCGACATCCAGTCACTAATAGCATGTCTCGCAGCTTTCCTTGCCTTAACCGCCCCGGCCTGCTGGATCGCTCCGCCAAAAAGAAGAAGCTTTTCCGTCAGCGTGGTTTTGCCCGCATCAGGATGGCTGATAATCCCGAATGTTCGTCTCCGGTCAATCTCTTTTTGATTAAAACTATCCATATATATTTCTTTGTTTACCCCTGAATAGCCTTATGAACCTGAACAGTTCGGCCATCAAGTTTTGCATTATTTAAAGAATTACACACTCTTCTCGCTGCCTGTTTTTCAACTTCAAAAAATGAAAATTCTCTATTCAGACTAATTTCTCCAATCATGCCTGAGCCAACTCCGGATTTATCGCAAATTAAGCGCACAATAGCACCCTTATTAATTTTATCCAGCCTGCCCACATTAATAAAAAGTTTCTGGGTTTTTCCTGACTCAAGGCGTTTTTTTCTTTTTACAGGTTTGGTTTTTGCTCTGGACTCACGCCTGTTTTTGGACTCATGCCTGGTTTTGGACCCATGCCTGTTTTTGGATTCAGACCTGGTTTTAGCTCTGATTTTAGTATTTGCATTAATATCATCTGCATTATGATAATTTTGGAAAAACCGGTTAAATTCTGCTGCAATAAAACGTTTTATTAATTCTTCTTTGTCAAAATTTTCCAATGCACTGCAAACAGCAGGAAGATAGGCTTCTATTTCAGCTTGATTTACGTCTGTATGAACAATTTTTTCCACAAGACCTGATAATTGTTTTTCACAAATAGCTTTGCCGTCAGGTACTTTATTAAATTCAAAACATATATTAAACCTTTTTTCCAGCATACGAATACGGCTGATTTCTTTTGAATTGACAAGTACAATTGAAAGACCTGATTTTCCTACACGCCCTGTTCTTCCGCTTCTATGGGTATAAATTTCTATTTCATCCGGCAGATTATAATGGATTACATGGGTAATATCATCCACATCCAGACCTCTTGCCGCAACATCAGTTGCCACAAGAATTCTGACAGAACCCCGGCGAAACTTCCGCATCACAGAATCCCTTTGAGCCTGGGATAAATCACCGTGAAGCGCTTCAGCCTGATAACCATCCTGCATCAATAATTCAGATAAAGCCTGAGTATCTTTTCTGGTTCTGCAAAAAATTAAACCCAGAATATCAGGTGAAAAATCTATAATCCGCTTTAATCCCTGATATTTGTTTTTTTGTTGAATTGTATGACATATATGCTTGATATTTTTCGGGCCCTGGCGTTTGCTGCCTACCCGCACTTCTACCGGATCAGTCAGATAATTGCGGGCAATAGCAGCAACTCCTTTGGGCATGGTTGCAGAAAAAAGCCATGTTTTTCTATGATCCGGCATTTTCTTCAAGATATTATCAATATCTTCTTGAAATCCCATATTAAGCATTTCATCAGCTTCATCTAAAATTGTATATGAAACCTTTGACAGATTGGCAGCCTTGCGCTTAATCATGTCAATAAGCCTGCCTGGAGTAGCTACAATAATTTGAGGCTTGCTCTTAAGCTGTTTAATCTGGGTTAAAATGCTGGCCCCGCCATATATTGCAACAATTTTAATTTTGTTCATATATCTCGCAAATTGTTTTAGATCATCTGTAATTTGAAGACATAATTCACGGGTTGGGCATATCACGATTCCCTGAGTATGGGATTTATTTGAATCAATCAGTTGAATAAGAGGCAGGCCAAAGGCTCCGGTTTTTCCGGTTCCTGTCTGGGCAAGTCCTACAAAATCTTTTTCACCTGAAAGAAGTACAGGCATTGTTTTTTGTTGAATTGGCATAGGAGACTGAAATCCCAGACTCTCGGTTGCTTTAACCAGTTCATCTCTAAGCCCTAATAGTTTAAAACTCATTAAGTTTATTCCCTCAAAAAAATATTCGGAAGCAGGTAAATTTACTGCTCCCGAATGTTATTATGCATAAAAAAAAAGCTGTTCAGACAAATCTGAACAGCTTTCAGACCAGTTTTATTATTTATAACCATATTAATAACAATTATCAACCTTTTTATGTAATAGCTCAATAAATAGGGGTAACTGATTATAGATTCCCGCCTACGCGGGAATGACGAAATGGGTTAAGTATCCGTCATTCCTGCGAAAGCAGGAATCCAGAAAGCTACTATTCCAAGGCGTACCAAGGTACTTGCCGCCAAGATTTCTCCCTTTGGTCGAAATGACAAAAAGTGGACTTTTCGGACAGGCACTAACTTACTCCAAATATTTTTTACATTTGATTTCTTTCTTGCCAATGCCGTAAGCCTCATACAAGTGGAGTTCGGCCAACCTAATTTTTCCTGATGAAAGTCGGATACGAGCAATTTTCAGAAACTGATGCCCGATAATACCAGAACTTATTGAGAAGTTACAACGCTTCCGAAGAATTCTGCGGAAGGGGTTAAGGAAGGATGTCCCTGAATTGATGGGACTGCCACTGGTGGCAATCTGAGCAGATATTTTTTACCTTAATCCTATGTCTTATAAATAGGACATTATGAAGGATGGGTTACTTATTTGCTGATTGACGTTTCGCGGGTTTTTTGAAATCCGGAGGAATCACCCGGAAGGTTAACAGAATGAGTGCAAAAAAGAGTGCGTACACGATCACAAATGTTAGTTCACTGAAATCAAAAAATATGATTTTGTGAATCCACTCCTTCATGAAACTGGTTTCATATACCTGATCCTGGCCTCCTCTGACTCTCAAATAATTTTCCCATTCAGTGAGTGGGCAAATCATGCCAACCAAAGATTCGCAAATAACAATCCCCATTACTAAGATGTGACAAATACGGAATTTTGCATTTCTCGCGAATTTCTGTTTTGTAAAATATCCGATCCAGATAAATATAAACCCAAGAACAACAAACGCAACAAAAAGGAAATGTATCAACAAGATTACATCTGCTGCTAACAAGTATTTACTGTAAGCTGGATTCATATTGTTCCTATTCTCCAGAACGACAACGCTCACCTGCCGCTATGGAACGGAATTGGCGGGCTAGGTTGAAGCCTTTGATAATCATAGACACTTTGTCAAGACTGAAGATGTGCATGAAGAAAAAAAGTCGGTTTTTCAAAAGACTGGCAAAGGGACGCACTGGAAGCAGATGCTCTTGATGAAAAGATTTATGACTAACTATAGATTTTAAATATCAGCTCCCATGGTGGTCACTTTCACAACCACAGCTTGATGCCAGTTCGGATTTACAATCGGAATCTGCCAAAGACCACCACTGCTCATTTAAAGGGGTTTTTAAAGGAATAAGATTCTGGCTGTGATGAAAGTATCCACATTGATATTTTTGATCAAAAATAATTTTATGCCGGCCTTCTCTAAGCCGTTCTTTGATTAATTCCTCACCTTTAACGATCTTTTTGTTGTGATTTTTGGTAAAAAGAACATTTAGCATGTAAATGCTGAGATCATCTGTATCTACGCATTGAAATGTATGCGTTTTATCGTAAACATATTCAAAGCCGGGGCTTCGAGTTAGAATCACCCTTGCCGGTTTTGTTTTACTGTAAAAAGAATACAGTGAAAGAAGTCTGTCAAACAGCAGGTAACCGAGTTCATATCCAGGAACATCTCTGTCTTTTTCACCGGCTTTAAATTGTTTTTCCTTATTGATAGCAGGATAGGATTGGAGCGTTTCCTGGTTGTAGAAGATGCGCATGGAATCAATGCCCTCAAAAGTAAAGAGGGCCACGTTGTCGTGGGAATCAATCGTCAATTCAAAAGTGGCAACATTAAAAAGGGTTTGTGGTATCTTTTCCTTTTGTTCAAACCGGGGGGTATGTGTGTGGTCGAAAAAGTTACTTTGGATAAAAGACTGCTCTTCAAAAGAAAAAGACTGAAAAACCTTTTCCTGAGTGTACGGATAACATTTTATTGTAAAAAGTCCACTTGCCAGCCCATCGCTTTCCCAATATTCATCAAAAACTTCCTCT
>CBDAFK010000231.1:0-10233 GCA_965195235.1 uncultured Desulfobacterales bacterium
TTATTTGGGAAATGTGCCGCTAAAAGCAGCGACTTTGATCAAATCATCTGCCTTGAAAACAGCAGATCCTTCCTTCACGCTAATCGGAAAGGCAAATTCAGGAACTCCAACCCACCACTTTTCAAGTTGGTCAAAGGCTCCCACTCCCTTTTCCTTTAACTTAAACCCGCCTGTAACAAGCAGACTCAGCAATGACTGCCTCCCGTCAAACATTCCATGCACCCGCAACTGGTTTGTCTTGCCCGCAGGTATCCATTGCGTTTCCATGGAGCTGAGTGAATTAAGATCAAACTCCTCAAAAGCGACCGTAAACTTTAAACTATCCATTAAAATCGGATAGGAATTGGGGTTTTGGATATCGAATATAAATGCAAGATCAAGAGGGGCGCCATAGTTGCCGGCTTTTCCCTTGGTTGGCTCAACCTTGTTCGAAAAATACCACCATCCCCAGTAATGCGCCACCTCTACTGACTTTAGCGTAACTATCGGGGCCTTAAAATTCTGCTCTGTCGGCCCTTGAACCTTCTCCTCGACACACCCGAACAACATGGCGGCTATAACAACAAAACTAAAACTTATTAATATAAATGATTTTTTTCGCATTTTAATTCTCCCTTTTGGATTTATGATTTATGATTGTTGATTGATGTCCCGCCTGGGCGGGATTCGCTCTATCTTTCACGCGGCGCAAGCGCCTGCGCTGCGCGTCAATCAACAATCATAAACCCTTGCTCCGGCCTCCGACATCGATTTTCGCGGCTGAAAACCGCTCCTACTCAACCTCTGATCTCTGCCCTCTGCCCTCTGATCTCTGCCCTCTGATCTTAAGTCAGCCATCTTTTCCTTCGCTTATAGTGCTTAATATCACGAAAACTTTTTCTGCCCCCACGATCCTTTATGCCGAGATAGAAGTCCTTTATATCAGGATTCTGCCGAAGCTTTTCCGCTGTATCATCCATGACTATTCTGCCGTTTTCTATCACATAGGCATAAGGAGCAACATTTAAGGCCAATTTGGCATTTTGCTCCACCAAAAGGATCGAGATCTTCTCCTCCTGGTTGAGCCGGGTAATAATATTGAAAATTTCATGAATAAGAAGAGGCGCAAGACCCATGGAAGGCTCATCGAGAAGGATCAGCTTTGGGCTGGTCATCAAGGCTCGCCCCACAACCGTCATCTGCTGCTCTCCACCGCTGATAAATCCGGCTGTTTCATTGCGCTTTTCCTTGAGCCTCGGAAAGTAATTGTATACCATCTCCAGCCCATCCTTGATGGATCTACCCCCCTTCTTTTTCATGTGGGCGCCCACCTTAAGGTTTTGTTCAACCGTAAGATGTTCAAACACTCTGCGCCCTTCAATTACCTGGACTATCCCCATTTTGGCGATCTTTTCAGCCCGCTTCCTGTCAATGCGCTCTCCCATGAATTCAATGGAACCGTCTGTAATCTCACCGTCCTCATGTTTCAATAAACCGGAAACCGCCTTCAAGGTCGTACTCTTGCCGGCTCCATTAGCGCCGAGGAGAGCAACAATGCCGCCTTTGGGAACCTTGATGGAAACGCCCTTTATAACCAGTATGACCTCATGGTATTTAACTTCAATATTATTGATCTTTAAGATCATTTCATCTTTTGACACGCCCAAAACCTCTTTCAATCAATTCACGGTTTAGCGATATCTTACCATCCCAACCACTCGTTAGCCCATTTATCCGGCCATCTCTTTTTCAGGTCCACTTCGGCAATTAGACTGAACTTGCCGTCTTTCCACTCATAGATCTTTGTTTCGCTTTGCGACCTGTGGTCGTTTGCCGTAAAGGTTACAGGCGCTATACCCAAACCAATTTCATAGTTAACCATAGTTTCAAAGCCGTTTTTCAAAATAGATTCACCACTTAAATCGCCGGCCTTGTCCGCGCGCTTTAAGGCCTCTGCAAGTCCTAATGCGTTTGCCCAGGCCTGCACAGTATGGATAGTCCTGTTTTCGAGCGGAATTCCTGGATTGTATTTTTTAGCATATTCTACAACCTTGTCCATTAAAGGAACATCCAGCCCGAAAAAGGCCCATGGAGCGCATCCAATTGCTCCTTCAGCCGCCGGTCCTGCCAGCTTTGGAAGATTTTCATCATAGCCCCAGTTTTTAATGATATGATCCGCTCCTAATTTCAGTGCATAGGCATCACGCAAAGTTGCGGCAACAGACATAACCGTATTTGTGTGCAAAACCACGTCCGGCTTAAACTCTTTTAAAGCAAGGATCTGGCTCTTTGTGTCAATGGCAAAAAGTGATACATCCTGATCCGGGCCGACCTCAAAGCCAAGAATCCCGGCCTGATCTTTATATGCCTTAATTGATGCGCTGCTGAAAGCTGAAGCAAACATATAGCAGGCGGCAATTCTGGGTTTCCGCTTGCCATAATCAGGATTTTTCGGCCACTTTTTGTCAAACCAGGCTGTCATTAATCCCCGCACCTGGGTTGAATAGTCTGTTGCAAAGAAAAGATTATATGGGGTCTTGCTGGTATCGCACAAATGCCCGGAGTAAGAAGCGGATACATACGGTATCTTATCTCTGGCAACACTAGGCGCCAATGCCTCTGTATCACCTGTGCCCCATCCAAGAATAGCAACGCATTTCAATTGCTTAAACAGATTATACTTTGTGAGCGCCTCAGGAATACGATAACCATAGTCAAACTGGTACAGCTTGATCTGTTTTCCGTTGATTCCGCCAGTTTCATTAATATAATGAATGGCTTCGGCAATCCCTAAGGCATAATCCTTGCCAACGTCCGAGGTTGCGCCGGTCATATCATTTAATGATCCAACCTTGACTTCCTCGGCAACAACCTTTGCTTTCTCTTTTTTCTCGGGTTTTTCACCACATGCATAAATGGAAAAAATTCCCGCTATAAGAGCCAGCGACATCAAAACAACTAAAATCTTCGATTTCATAGTCCCCCCTTTTATTACGAAAGTGTTAGGTATTAAGAAATTGATAAAACAGATAATTACTTTAACCCGTAACTCGCAACCCGTAACCCGTAACTCCCTGAATTCGAATTTGCACGAATGTATCTATCCTGTTAATACGAAAACGGCCACAGATTAAAATAATTTTTAATTTGCTGCCAGCGATAGGCAATGCCATTGGGCTCAAACATAATAAACAGACAGATCGCCAGGCCAAAGGCAGCCTCTTTGATAAACAAGAAATCCATCAACAGCTTTGGATATGTGTCAGCGAGAGGCATAACCGCCAACTGGAGCAACTCCATTACTACTACCATAAATATAGCGCCAAAGATAGTTCCATGTATAGAACTCACGCCGCCGATAAGAATCACTCCCACAAGCGACAGGGATAGAAACCATGGAAAATGTTCAGGACTGATAGCCGCAAGATTGCTTATCCAGAATGCTCCTGTGATTCCCGCGATAAAACCCGCGACAAAAAAGGCCAGCAGCTTATACTTGATGATATTAATTCCCATGACTTCCGCAGAAATATCATTGTCCCTGATAGCAACCCATGCCCTGCCGACCCTTGACCTGATTAGATTTGACATGACAATACAAAAAAATATTACCAGAATAATCATTAAATAATATACTTTAAGATCGCTATCAATAACCCACGGCCCAATTTTGATAGTTCCAAGAGGGAGTGAAAATGCCTGGCCCCGGCCTCCGATCTGGCTAACATACTGTGTAAGAAGAAAATCTACTGTAATAAATTGAGCTGCCATGGTTGTTAAAATCAGATAAAATCCCTTTACCCTGGCGGAAGGAAGCCCGAACAGCACGCTCCAGATACCTGCAACAAATCCTGCAATAATCACACTTGCAGGATATGCGATACCCCAGTCCAGCATGAACTGCGGCCAGGGAAACTCCAGGATCAGCAGTGTACTGGCATATGCTCCAACAGCAATAAATGCGCCGTGGCCAAGGGTCAACTGACCGCAATAACCGATTAAAAGCTGCACCCCTAAAGCCCCCAGGATTGTATAGCCGACCATATTACAGACGCTTATCCAATAACTATTTGCCGTAACAGGAATGAAAACAAACAGAAAAAGAAAAAGCAGGATCATCTTACCTTTTATAAATTTCGTCTGCCACCATGCATGCTCCTGAACATAGTTCTGGTGGTAATCACCACAAGGAAGGAAGGTTGTTGACATATAATTTATTTCTCCACTTGAATATTGATGACCTCGTAAAAAGTCAAAATCATCTACCTAACACTTAACCTCTTTGGATTGTTGATTTATGATTGTTGTCCCGCTTCGGCAGGATTCGCTCTGTCTTTTCAATCGACAATCATCAATCCTTAGCCCGGTGCATTACTACAGACATCCAAACATGTCAATTACTGACAGCAAGACGCACAGGCAGAGGACTAAAAAAAAGGCTATCCAGTCGTTTCTGGTCGAATAAAGCTCTGTATTTATACGTTTTTCTGTATAGCATCTTGCTTCCATAGCAACAGCAAGTTTGTCGGCGCTTTCAAATGTTCGACGGATAAGAGGAACCGCCAGCTTCATTAATCGATAGACCGGATTTTTCCTGTTTTCCACTCCCCGCGCCCGCTGCGCATCGGAAGTCTCTTTTGCCTGCTTGAAAATAACAGGAATAAATCGGACAATCAAACTTATCATGGTTGCAACCCTTTTTCCCGGAATAAACGGAAAAGGGTTTAAAAACCACTCAACCGCGGCTCTGATCTCTGAGGGCCTTGTGGTTGAAACAAATAATAATCCAACCAGTACAATCAACAGCATGCGCCAGCAAACAAGTGTTCCATCATATATGCCCTGCCGGGTAATATCTATACCCACAAATTCAATTAACGGCGTTCCAGGAGTGGATAGCGCCCTGGCAGCAAATACAAAGATAAGGAAAATAAAAAAATAACGAAGCTCTTTTAAAATTGATTTTAAAGGGAGATGAATAATAAATATAGCTGAAAAAAGTGCAAAAGATAACACAGAAAGGGATATAAAATATGCTTTCATGCTCGCAAGGCTGATAATAACGATAAATGCAAGCTTAAATCGAACATCCTGCAGATGGAGGACAGAAGCCCCAGGACGATAACTAAAGGGTGTCAGTTCAGCCATGAGTCAATCTTCACTCCCAGACGTGAAGCGCACGGCTCTCTTACGCCAAAAGCCTCGACTTTCCTGATAATATCTTCAGGCAACCCGTCCATTACAACCCTGCCGTCTTCCATTATAACCAGACGATCAGCAAGCGCTATAACCTTTTCCAGATCGTGTGTTGCAACAAGTATGGTATGCCCTTCATTATGCAGCCTAACAGCCTGATTTAAAACCTGTCTCGTCCCGGGGTAATCAAGATTTGAAAACGGTTCGTCAAAAACAACAACCCTGGGTTTCATTGCAAGGATACCTGCCACCGCAAGCCTTCTCTTCTCTCCGCCGGAAAGTAAATAAGGCCTTAGTTCGGCAAAATCTTCCAGATCCACAGCTCTCAAAGCTTCAGACACACGTCTTTTTACCTCGGATTTATCCAGGCAAAGGTTTTCCGGGCCGAACGCTACATCATCATACACTGTTTCACCAACTATCTGGCTGTCGGAATCCTGAAACACCATACCCACAATCTGCCTTGCCCTTACAATGTCCTCTGACACCTGAACCCCGGCTAACCTTATTATTCCGGTATCAGGCAAAAGAAGCCCGTTTAAATGCCGCAAAAAGGTTGTCTTGCCTGAACCGTTGCGGCCTGCTATTACAACAAACTCACCTTCCCGGATCGTAAGATTGATGCGGTCTATACCCAGGGCGCCGTCTGAAAAGCGATGGCTGATATTTTCAATTTCAAGAATATTCATTTTTCGTAATAATTTTTTTGACAGGATTCACGAGATATTCAGGATAAAAGTCATAAAAAAAATAATTGCCTGTCTGCGAAGAAACTTAAATTATAAAACTCATTTTTTTTGTAACACTTTAGTTATTTATAAAACATTTTCTAAGGGTCCTCAAGCATCGGCGGTTTAAGGTTTTTTCAGGCCTGCCGCGACGGGCGCGAGCACGGCGGGAAGGAGATATCTTTATTATTTTGCACAGCGTTGCGTAGTGACCCAATATTTATGATTTATATCACAAAAAGTTTATCATCTTGCATGAAAAGCAGCCAAATCATAAATATTGGGTTACATTCCCGGGCATTATTGATATCGACTGGATGAAAAAGGCTTAAACCGCTGATGCGTAAAAGCCATAACTAATTTTAAAACAGCTAAAATGTTACACTTTTTTGAGTTTGTAAATTTCTGATGAAACAAGATCTCGTCTATCCTGTTATCCTGTCAGAATCTTTTTAGTTTGCATTTTTCCTTATTATTGGCCGCAGGGTCTTTGCAATCGGCACTGCCGCGGCAATCTTCAGCGCATCACCGGGAATAAAAGGAAACACCCCCACGGCCAGTGAGTTAGACCAGGTCATACCTGTTAATACTTTTAGCCAGGCAACACCAAATACATATACGATTATTGAACCGCAACACATTGCGATCACGTCAAAAACAGCTTTCTGCCCGGCTTTTTCCGATATAACTCCGATAATATATACAGCCGGCAAATACCCTGCAAGATATCCTCCGGTAGGCCCGATTATACGACCTAATCCTCCTGTGCCGCCGGAGAATACGGGAAACCCGCAGGCTCCGGCCAGAAGATATATTGCGACACTTGCAAAACCCCACCTGCTTCCCAACAAAAGACCTGTCAGAAGTATAAAAAAATTCTGCAGTACAATGGGAACCGGACCTATGGGTATTGACAAATATGCGCCTGCTGCGGTTAAAGCTGCAAGAAGTGAAGCATATGCGGTCATACGGATTTGTCTTGATGGGTTCATTTTTTACCTATGGAAACAATCACCATACAGAATCTTTTTCGTTGATCCGTCAGCAAGTTCCAATATCAAAGCGCCGTTTTCATCCATGTCAATGGCGATCCCTTCTAATACCTCATGGTGGGTTACAATTTTAACATATCGGTTAAGGGTCACCGTATGTTTTTTCCATTCCTCAATTATGTTAACCAGCGCCTTGCTGTTCATACAGTTTTCAAAATTATCCAGAAAAGCTGAAAGCAGCCTTTTTTTAGATATTTCGCTTCCTGATAACTCCTTTAACGAAACCGCCTTTGGTTCCCCATCTGTGGGATCATTATTGACATTTATCCCAAGGCCCACATTAATAAAAGAAACAATATCCGCTTCTGCCTCTATTTCTGAAAGTATTCCTGATACCTTCCTGCCGTCAACCAGGATATCGTTTGGCCACTTGACCCTGGCATCGACATGAAACATATTATTCAGGGTTTGGGCAAGAATAAGGGAAGCCGCAAAATTCACTCTTAAACTTAAAACAGGAGATATTTGCGGCCTGAGTATAATGGTAAAGTATAGCCCCCCTTGTGAAGAAAGCCATGTCCTTTTTAAACGCCCCCTGCCTCTATTCTGACACCCTGCAATCACTATAGTAAAATGAGGACACCCCTTTCTTGCAAGATCCCTGGCAATATCCATTGTTGAAGTAACTTCAGGGAAAAAATGAATTTTTTTCTCTCTGTCCGGAAATTCCCAGGGAAAAAGAGCGTCAGGAGAGCTTATAAACTGATATCCTCTGGGCGATGCATCAATATTATAACCAGATTCCTGAAGCTTTTGGAGATGCTTCCAGACAGAAACCCTTGAAATTCCCAGTTCAGAGCTGATCGCTTCACCTGAAACAACCCCTTGCTCTGCTTTTAATATTTTAAGTATCTTACCTTTCATTTATTTACCGGCATAAAATCGATCAATAAATTATTCTCGTTAGCTTGGTATATACCTAAGGTTAACGAAGTGGACATTGTTTGTCAATCCTGTTTACAAGAGACCTTTGAAAAATTTAGTGTAATCCCGGCAGGACTAAATTACCCGCATCGTCGAAATCCAGCCTTACCTTTTCCATGATTTCCGCTTCCGGTACAGCCTGAATTTCCTGCAGGAGAGCTTCGCTTGCCCAAAATTCCGTAACATGAAGGGTATCCCGAATGATTATAGCTCTGGTTGTTTTGGAAGGAACAGGGCCTATGGTTGTAAAACACCCCTGAATAGCCTTTCTGTCATCGGGCATCCGGATAGGGATAAAGGCTTTTCTCAAAGATATACCGGTCATGGCATTCATTACAGTGGTTTCGTAATCCAGATTCTTATAGACTTTCTCGGTAATAAAGTCCGCATTGCCCATGCCCATGCCATTCCCATTAGACTTTTCTGACAGGTTTAAAATTGCCAGCCGGGTTGCGTTTAAGACACCGGAAAAATCATCCTCTTTTAAATCAAATGTTCTTCCCGTAACATTGGGGTCCATACCCACCCCGCTGATTTCTTTTCCAATTCGCCAGACTACAAGCACATCAATCTGTTTTACAGGAAGCCTGGGGAAATGCCGTCTGGACAGTTCCATCAATTCCTTTTCTTTATCAAGAATTTTATCCCCGGGTATTGCGGCGATCTTCATTGTCTCGTCATAGGCGTTTTCAACAACTCCTATACCAAATCGAAAGTTACTTTTTTCTATGATTTCGTTACCCATGGCTTCGAGCAAAGGGTAAAATCCGTATTTTAAAGCCCAGTTATGAAAAACAAGCGCCCCTTGATGCTTGCCCATCCCGATGCAAAGCATCTTATAAATCCCGCTCTCAACAGAAGCCTTGAATTTTGTATGCTGCTTTACGCGGTTAATACAGATAGAATGATTCATTTTCAAAGCATCACTGGAAAAATATACAGGAACTTCTCCAAAGACAGATCCTATTTTCTTTACTTCCAGCGAGGATTGGACAGTACACCCGCATAACTCCTCGGTAATTCCCATGGTCATGAGGATTCTTTTCTGACCCTCACCGGTTGCGCCGCCATGACTTCCCATTGCAGGAATAATTACAGGCTTTGCCCCAATCTGATTCAGCTTCTGGCATAGAGCCTTTACCATTACCGGCAGTTTGTCAATCCCACGGCTGCCGACACCAATGGCCACGCTATCACCAGGGCAAATTTCATTATTATTCAATACTTCGTCTAAAGACCGGTGGAGAGCTTTCGTGATGTCGGGCACTCTAAAACGGGGATAATGCATCTTCACACGGAAAAACTCAGGGAAAGTAAATGCTTCTTCAATATATGGAGGATATCGCATGGCTTGATTTATAAGACAGAAACACTCAAAGAGTCAAAAGGAAATTGTCCGTCAAGATATCATTAATGCTTTGTTTTTTAAAAGATACCAGCGACAAAAAGATCAAAGCAGCCTTGTGATGGCGTAGTAAAAAGTACGATTTACCCCAGAGCATACAGAGAAAACCATTTGTAATTACTGGATTCCGGCTTTCGCCGGAATGACGGTTAAGGGGTATGTTGGACTTTTTACGACGCCATCATAGTTTATCTAACAATCTTTCATGTATATTATCAAACCCGCCGTTTGACATTATAAGGATAACATCGCCCGGCCTCGCTGCTTTGAACAGAAAATCAATAATTGATTCTGTTTCCGGAAAAAAGTGTGCGTTCTTCCCGCGTTTATTCAGGTCATTTGCAAGCTTTTCAGAAGAAAAACGGTCTAAAGGAGGGATTTTTTCAAGTAGCGGTGGCTTGCGAATACATATAACATCTGCCTGATCAAATGAAAGCGGATAAATACCCTGGAATACTCTGCGCATGCTGGAGTTGGTTCTGGGCTCAAAAACAGCCACGAGCCGGCCGTCAGGATAAAAAGGTTTAACCGCCCTTATCGTTTCCCTTACAGCAGTAGGATGATGCGCAAAATCATCAATTATAGTAATATTTCTTTTTTGTCCGCGGACTTCCTGACGTCTCTTGATTCCTTCAAATGTTTCAAGCGCCTCTGAAATAATATCAACCGGTATCATCAAAGAATCGGCTATTGCTATTGCCGATAATGCATTCAGCAGGTTGTGCTCTCCCATAAGTTCTGTTTTAAAGGTCCCAAAGGAAATACCCTGTTTAATAATCTCAACAACAGACCGGGGCGGCTCAATGGAAACAGCGCCAAGCCGCCAGTATGATCCTGTATCTTTGCCATATTTTTCAACATGGCATTTTTTGCCTTTGATCAGATCGGAAATGTAGATCGGAAGAGCGTCGTGTAGGGAAAGAGTGTAGATCTCGGTGGTCGCCGTATC
>CBDAFK010000232.1:0-1636 GCA_965195235.1 uncultured Desulfobacterales bacterium
CCTGATTCTTATAATATTCTAATAAATCCAGTTCATCCGGAATTTAAAAAGGTGAATTTATTAAAAGTATCAGAATATCAACCTGATCTAAGATTAAGAAAGAAAAAATAATCACACAGCACACATCAACAGGATATGAAACGCATATTTTCATGGGCGTCCCCCTGGACATAAACAACTAACCTCCCTTTAACCCTGTTTTATTTACTTAATTATCGATGTCCCGCAAGACTCTCGCAAACACTTTCTCCAATTCCGTGTGGATAATATGAACACTTTTTCTGCAAAATCTCTGCCCCCTCTTTGGCAAATATTTGAGCCATTTTTTAGCTTGATTTTGTGCCTATTTTGTAATAAACAATTTGATGTACTTTTTAGCCATAAAAGGAGGTGTAAAATATGCAACCAAATTTACAACCTAAAAAAGTTAGACTTAATGTTCAAATCTCTTCCGAACTTAAAAACAAACTTTACCAACTATCCGCTTTCCAGGGCAAAAAAGTTTCTTCCCTGGTTCGAGAATCTATTGAAGAAAAGATAGAACAAATTGATAAAAAGATATTTGAGGAAAAAATGAAGCGTGCCTATCAGGAGCTGGCACAGGAAAATCTGAAAATTTCAGAGGATTTCAAATACGTTGATACCGAAAATCTTTAGAGACCTTTGAAAAATGTTCAATTTTGCAAAGGCCTCCTTTAATGAGGTGAACTTATGTCTGTTATTCAAGTTAAGCGAGGCGATATCCATTATGCGAATCTTGATCCGGTTGTGGGAAGGGAAACAGGCAAAACCCGGCCTGTGCTTGTGATTCAAAACGACATCGGCAATATGCACTCACCAACTACCATTGTGGCCGTAATCACTGAATATTCAGAAAAAAAAGCATCCTATCCCATCTGCGTTGCCATCAAGAAGGGAGATGGTCTTAAAAAAGATTCAGTTGTTAATTTATCCCAGATTAGAACCATTGACAAAAACAGGCTGAGTACTCCAAAATTAGGCACACTCCCAAACGATTCCATGAAAAAGGTTGATAATGCATTAAAGAACAGCTTGGCGCTGAGTTGATTGCCACTGGTAACGGATATCGGTTATGACAAAAACAGCCTGCACAGTTCCCATTACACAAATAATCCTGGATGAGGACATATACCCACGGGAAGTGGTTTCTCCAAAGCGCGTCTCCATGTTTGCCGAAAACATGCGCGATGGGTTCAAGATCGATCCCCTTGAGGTACAGATTCATCCAGATTATATTGAAAAATACCGCATTCTTGATGGCGTCCACCGCTGGCATGCATACAAGGAGATCGGCGCAACCGAAATACCTGTTCATATTATAACGCTGGATGGTTTGGACCCCCTCCTCTATGCGGCTAAAAAAGCCATCGGCCCCCTCCAGTTAAAAGAAGAAGAGGCCAGAACAACGGCCCGACGGGCATATGAAAACAATTCCCATTTGACATCTTTTGAGATCGGGCAGGCAATCGGTCGTTCAAGGCAGGCAGTTGACTCTTATATTGCTGATTTAAGAGCAGCAACCGAGCAGGAAATGGATCTAAAGACTTTTCGTATGCACCGGCTTGGTCTGCCACAAGAGAGGATTGCAAAGAGATTCAATATCCCGCAGAGGACT
>CBDAFK010000233.1:0-3286 GCA_965195235.1 uncultured Desulfobacterales bacterium
CTCCAAAACTTTCGCCATACAGAAAAGAAATGGAAATAAATATTGCGCAAACACTTGAAATTGACCCCTGCCGGATAAACATTAAAGCCACAACAACCGAAGGACTTGGAGTAATAGGCAAGGGGGAGGGAATAGGAGCAATGAGTGTTGTGCTGCTCAGAAGGAATTAGCTTATTAGGCTGTAGGCTGTTAGGCATGTAGGGTGCATTCTATGCACCATCACTGATTCCCATGTTCCAGCGTAGAAACCCATATGGTATGCATTCCCATGCTGGAGCATGGGAACGAGAAATAATTTGAGGAGCAAAGCGACATCATTATTCGATGTTCGATGTTCGATGTTCAATGTTGGACGTTCATCTTTTAATAGGTTCGATGTTCAATGTTGGACGTTCATCTTTTAATATGTTCGATATTCGATATTCAGGTTCCTAACACCTAACACCTAAAGAAACTTATGACTCTTCGTATATATAATACATTAAGCGGAAAAAAAGAAATTTTTAAACCTATTGAACCAGGCAGGGTAGGCATGTATGTGTGCGGACCCACGGTCTATGATTCCTGTCACATAGGACATGCCAGGTCGATTATTACATTTGATGTCATAGCCCGGTATTTAAAAGCAAAAGGCTTTGATGTAACCTATGTAAGAAATTTTACTGACATTGATGATAAGATAATAAACAGAGCTAATGAGCTGGGTATGGACACCCGTGTGCTTGCCGAGAAATATATCAAGGAATTCTATGAGGATATGGATGCCCTGAATGTTGAAAGGGCTACAATCGAACCCAGGGCAACAGATCATATTGATCAGATAATTAAAGTTATCGAGAGGTTGATAGAAAATGGAATTGCGTACCGGATAGACAATGATGTTTATTATGCGGTTGAGTTATTTAAAGACTATGGAAAACTTTCCGGTCGGAAACTAAAAGATATGGAGGCAGGCGCCAGGGTTGAAATCGATAAAAGAAAACATAATCCTTTTGATTTTGCTTTGTGGAAATCATCAAAGCCCGGAGAACCGGCCTGGGACAGTCCTTGGGGCAAGGGCAGGCCAGGATGGCACATTGAATGTTCAGCCATGAGCACCGAATATCTCGGTGAAACTTTTGATATCCATGGAGGAGGAAAAGATCTTATTTTTCCGCATCATGAAAATGAAATAGCCCAATCAGAGGCCGCATTTGGAAAAACTTTTGTCAGATACTGGATTCATAACGGTTTTGTAAATATTAATCAGGAAAAAATGTCAAAATCGCTTGGAAACTTTATCGTACTAAAGGAAATAATAAAACATTACCATCCTGAAGCGCTGCGGCTTTTTCTTCTTTCCAAGCATTATCGGAGCCCTGTTGACTTTACAGATAATGCAATGAACGAAGCTGTTGCCGGTCTTGATAAAGTCTATGCGCTGCTTGAGCGTATTGAGAAACAATTCGGGTCTGTATCAGACAAAGATAAAACCCGAAATCCTACTGTGTTCCGGGGGCAATTTTGCCGGGCCATGGACGATGATTTCAATACGGCCCTTGGAATAGCCACGCTTTTCGAAGCCGTTCGCAACATGAACCGTTTGCTGGATGAAAATAAAAACAGCTTTTCTCAAGACGTTGAAGATAAGGTACGCTCTGGTCGGGCAGATATTCTAAAAATGGGCGCAATCCTCGGCATACTTAATGAATCACCTGAAGACTATTTTGCAAAAAAAAGATCCACGGGGCTTGAAAAAAAATCGATTGATTCTGAAATGATTGACAAAATGATAAATGAGCGGACCGAGGCAAGAAAGGCAAAAAACTGGGCCAGGGCCGATCAAATCAGAAAACAGCTCAGTGAAATGAATATAATTATTGAAGATCGTCCTGAAGGCACGGTTTGGAAGATAAAGAGTTAGGGATTAAAGGCTGAAGGCTGATTAAAGGCTGGCTCACGCAAAGGCGCAAAGGCGCTAAAATAACAAATAATATAAAACAAATAAATAACCGTAAACCGTAAGCTTTGAATTTATATATGACTATCGCGAAGCGATGGAGATCATTTTTTCTTTGCGCCTTTGCGCCTTTGCGTGAGGCATTTCTTGAATTAGAAATTAGGCTGAACCGAGAACCTAAAACAACATGTCTTCCTTTAAGTTAGTCTCAGATTTTACCCCAAAGGGCGATCAACCAAACGCAATAGAATCATTAAGCAATAGTATTTTGTCCGGCAACAAACACCATGTCCTTCTCGGAGTTACCGGGTCGGGCAAAACATTTGCCGTGGCAAATATTATTAAAAGGGTTGAAAAACCGACCCTTGTGCTGGCGCCCAACAAGACTCTTGCAGCACAGCTCTACGGTGAGTTCAAATCACTCTTTCCTGAAAATAGTGTCGAATATTTTGTAAGCTACTATGACTATTACCAGCCTGAAGCCTACATTCCTGCCAGCGATACTTACATACAAAAAGATTCCTCTATCAACGAAATGATAGACAAATTGCGTCACAGTGCGACAAGATCCGTGCTTTCACGCAGGGATGTTATTATTGTTGCGAGCGTATCATGTATATTCGGACTTGGCGCTCCTGAAGACTACCTCTCTATGAGTGTTGATCTAAAAACCGGCATGGAGCTTGTTCGAAATAAGCTTCTATCCAGGCTTGTTGATATGCAATATGAGCGAAACGATATTGATTTTCACCGGGGAGTTTTCAGGGTAAGGGGTGACAGGGTTGAAATATATCCTTCTTATGAAGAGGAGAGCGCTGTTCGTATCGATTTTTTTGGAGATCAAGTAGAAGCTGTTTCAAAGTTTGACCCCTTAAGAGGGGTTGTTACAGATCGTTTGAAAAGAATTACAATATATCCTGCCAGCCATTATGTAGCCGACAGAAAGACACTTGAGGATGCAATAAAAAGCATAACTGTTGAGCTAAAGGAAAGGATCGATTATTTCAGGAACGAAAACAAACTGATAGAGGCCCAGCGTATTGAAGAAAGAACAAATTTTGATCTTGAGATGATGCTGGAACTCGGCTACTGCAACGGTATCGAGAATTATTCGCGACATTTAACCGGAAGAACTCCTGGTGAACCGCCTCCAACACTTCTTGATTATTTTCCTGACGATTTACTTGTATGCATTGATGAAAGTCATATTGCCGTGCCACAGATTCGCGCCATGTATAAGGGTGACAGATCCCGCAAGACAACCCTTGTTGAATATGGTTTCAGGCTTCCGTCAGCCCTTGATAACCGGCCTCTTAAGTTCGAAGAATTTGAATCAAAGGTATCACA
>CBDAFK010000234.1:0-3738 GCA_965195235.1 uncultured Desulfobacterales bacterium
AGACTTGTTACGCGCATAAAAAAGGATGTTTTGGGCCTTGTTAAAGAGGTTGGGAAAAAGGAAGGATATCTTTTGATAATTGAAAGAGCCGGTGTTCTCTACTACCCGAATGCAATAGATTTAACAGACAGATTAATCCAGCTATATAATAAAAAAGAAGCTGGTAAGAAGAAATAAGAGGTCAGAGGTCAGAGGTCTGAGGCCGGAGGTCAGAAGTCGGAGGCCGAAGGTCAGAGGTCAGAGGTCGGAAGTCGGATGTCAGAGGTCGGAAGTCTGAGATCAGGGATTTTGAACCGCAGAACCGCAGAACAAGGAACCGCAGAATGTCGAAGTGCTTGAATACTTCATAATTCGAAATTCCTTGTTCGATATTCGATATTCAGTTAGGGGTTCAGGTGTTCGAGGGATATATTACGTATGGAAATATTGCTTTCCAGGATAGGAGAAGTTGTCGAAGGCAAGCTGTCTGGCGGCTATAATAAAATTATTTGTGGAGCAGCCCCTTTTGATATGGCTACTCAAGATGATATTACTTTTGCTGATAGCGCAAAGTTTTTAAAAAAGATAGATAAAACCGATGCCGGGGCCGTTATTGTTCCGAAAAATTTTATAGAATCTTCAAAACCAACCATTATGGTGGAAAATTGCAGGGTTGCCTTTGCAAAGGTTTTAACTCTTTTTTATCCCCCCTCAAAATCGGAATATCTCAACAGCTCAGCCGGAATATCTTCAAATGCATATACAGGCAAAAATTTCCTGTGCGGCAAGGATATTTCTATCGCCCCTTTTAGCGTGATTCAAAATAATGTTACATTAGGTGATCGTGTAATTATTCATCCAAACGTAGTAGTCGGGGATAATGTTGTGATTGGAGATGATGTGGAGATTTATCCTAATGTAACTATCCTTGAGCGTTGCAGAATAGGCAACAGGGTAATAATTCATGCCGGCACAGTTATAGGAAGTGATGGTTTTGGTTTTGCTCCTGACGGGGAAAGCTATTTTAAAATTCCCCAAACAGGTATTGTCGAGATAGATGATGATGTGGAAATCGGCGCCAATAACACAATCGACAGGGCTACTTTTGGTAAAACCAGGATTTGCAAGGGGGTTAAAATAGACAACCTGGTTCATATTGCCCATAATGTAATTGTTGGTGAAAATAGCGTAATTGTAGCGCAGGTCGGAATTTCCGGAAGCGTAACAATCGGCAAACACGCCATATTGGCCGGACAGGCAGGAATTGCAGGACATATTACCCTGGGGGATAATGTAACGATTGGACCGCAGGCTGGGGTGGCCGCATCAGTACAAAACGACCAGGTTATGTCTGGTACTCCGGAGATGCCGCATAGATTATGGCTCAGGGTGCAAAGGATTATATACAGGCTTCCTGAGCTGAAAAAAAAGCTTTCTGAAATAGAAAAAAGATTAAACAGGCTTGAGGGAGAACGCAAGTAAAGTGCCTAAAGTGAGCTAAAGTATGTTAAAGTGCCTAAAGTTAATGAATGCGCCTTCGGCGCTGCCAATTTTAACTTTTCTTCAATTGGTTGTAACTCTTTGGCATATCGGTTTAACAAGTTGATTCAGGCGTATAACATAAGAGCAAACTTAGTAGCGGATTTGTTGGTCTTAAAATAAGCAGAATTCCTTAACTTTAGCTCACTTTAGCTCACTTTAGGCACTTTAGCTCACTTGTAACTTAAAAGGAGGGTATGAATCTTGATTTATAATATTCAGGAAATAATGAACTTTTTGCCACATCGGTATCCTTTTATTCTGATTGATCGGATACTTGATATTGTTCCTGATGAAAAAATTATTGCTCTTAAAAACGTAACCATGAATGAGCCTTTTTTTCAGGGTCATTTTCCCGGAGCTCCGATTATGCCGGGCGTTCTTATTATAGAAGCTATGGCTCAGGCCGGCGGAGTGCTCGCTTATACATTTATGCCAAAGGTAGAAAAAGGCTCTGTTATATATTTTATGGGGATGGACAAGGTAAAATTCAGAAAACCGGTTGTGCCCGGGGATCAACTTATCTTTGAAGTAAAAATTTTGAAGAAAAGGTCAAAAACGATCAAAATGTCCGGGATTGCAACAGTTGATAAAAAACTTGTAGCCGAAGCCGAGCTTATGGCTACTTTTGGAGATAAACCATGATACATTCGACAGCAATTATTAATTCCAAAGCAGAGATAGATTCAAATGTAGAGATCGGGCCGTACTCGGTTATCGGGAAGAATGTTTTTATAGGATCCGGAACCGTTATAGGTCCTCACGTTGTTGTCGATCCTTATGTTACTATAGGCGCTGATTGCAATATATTTCAGTACGCCGCCATAGGCGCTCCTCCACAGTCTTTGAAATTCGAGGGAGGGGAAACCTATGTTAAAATCGGACGCGGCACTATTGTGCGTGAGTTTGTCACAATCCACAGGGGAACGGAATCCGGCGGTGGGATAACAGAGGTTGGTGAAGAAAACCTTTTGATGGCCTATACCCATATAGCCCATGACTGCAAAACCGGCCGAAAGGTTATTTTGTCAAACAATGCAACACTTGCCGGACATATAACAATAGGAGACAATGCGACTATCGGCGGACTTGTAGCAATTCACCAGTTTGTAAGGATAGGCGATTATGCGTTTATTGGAGGAAAATCGGCGGTTGTAAAGGATGTCCCGCCATATGTTATAGCTTCAGGAGACAGGGCAAAACTGCACGGATTAAACAGCGTGGGACTAAAACGGCATGGTTTTTCTAAGAATACATTATCATCATTAAAAAAAACCTACAGGATTATTTTTCGGATCGGGCTTACCATGAATGAAGCTATAGAAAGGGTGCGCGCAGAGGTGGAACAGATTCCGGAAGTTCTCGCTTTTATTGATTTTATCAAATCATCCCAGAGAGGAATTACGAGATAGTAAATTGGTCGAGTGGTCGAGTAGTCAAGTAGTGACAACCACTCGACCAATTCACCACTCGACTACTCGACTAAACTATGCGAATAGGGCTAATTGCAGGGAGCGGTCAGTTCCCTATTATTTTTTCTAAGGCGGCAAAATCAAAAGGATTTACCGTTTATGCGGCAGCTTATCTAAATGAAACAGATCCTGTCCTGAAAGAGCATGTTGAAGCGATTGAGTGGATGCATATAGGACAGCTTAAACGGCTGATAATGTTTTTTAAAAAAAATAATATTAGCAAAGCCGTTATGATGGGCGCCATAAAAAAAACAAAGATGTTCTCTGATGTAAGGCCAGATATGAAAGCAATTACTTTGATTGCGAAGGTGAGGCACACCCATGACAATCAAATTTTAAGCGCATTTGCAGAGGTCCTTGAGAAAGAGGGGATTAAGATACAGGCTTCAACATTTTTACTTCCCGATCTTTTGGCCCAAGAAGGATGCTGGACCAAACGAAAGCCAACCAGATCCGAAAAGGCCGACATCAGGCTGGGCTGGAATCTTGCTAAGGAAATTGGACGTCTTGATATAGGCCAATGCGTGGTGGTCGGTGGTGGATCGGTTCTTGCTGTTGAGGCTATTGATGGAACAGATGCCACAATAAAAAGAGGCGGAAAACTGGCCAGGGGAATTGCAGTTGTTGTTAAAGTATGCAAGCCCAATCAGGATATAAGGTTTGATGTTCCTGCTGTGGGAGTACAAACAATAAAGACAATGCATGAGGCAGGAGCAGGTGCGCTGACCATTGAAGCCGGGAAAGCGAT
>CBDAFK010000235.1:0-19086 GCA_965195235.1 uncultured Desulfobacterales bacterium
AAAAGAAATTTCTATATACAGAAATTTGAAAACTCATTTTTTTATGCACATCCGGGCATTCCATATTCTGGAGCGAGCCGACCGTGTTGCCGTCTTTTCCGCCGACACGGTCGGCTCGCTCCATAGTTACTGTAACTAAAAGCCAGTTTTCAAATTTCTGATATAATAAATTTATATTAGATTTTGCGCCTGTCAAATATTATTTCTCGTTTCCACGCTGGAGCGTGGGAACCAGGCAAAATCGTAATCTTTTGATATGATTGACAAGTTATTTTCGGTTCCAGTGCCGCAGGCGGCATAATCTATCTTTTTATGCGCCTGTCAAATATTATTGACATATATCACATATCTCGTTAACTTCGCAAACGTAAATGGTTAACCAGAATGAAGGGCCAGTAATGAAGGGCCAGTAATGAAGGGAAAAATACTTAAAATATTCAAAAGAGAAAAAGGGATTGTTTCAGGCGAGGCGCTTAGTTCTGAGCTTGGGATTTCAAGAGTTTCTATCTGGAAACATATTCGCAAACTTCAGAGGCTCGGATATAATATTATTGCAACCACAATGGGATACCGGCTTATAGGCTCTATTGACGCCCTTTTCCCATGGGAATTTCCAGATAGAGAATCAAAAATCCACTTTTTCCCCGAAGTAACGTCAACAATGGATATTGCCGGAGAGCTTGCCAGGAAGGGGTGCCCACATTTTACAGTTGTAATAGCCGGATGCCAGAAAAAGGGCAGAGGTCGTTTAAAGAGGATCTGGCATTCTTCAGAAGGAGGGCTCTATTTTACTATTGTGCTAAGGCCGCAGATACCTCCTGTATTAAGCCTGAGGCTCAATTTTGCAGCCTCGCTCGTTCTTGCTCAATTGTTACGTCAAATGTTTTGTATTGATGCTGTGGTTAAGTGGCCAAACGACATACTGGTCAACGGCAGAAAGATCTCCGGAATGCTGTCTGAAATAGAGGCGGAATCGGATATGGTCTCTTTTATAAATATCGGTTTTGGAATAAATGCGAATAACGATCCAACCGCCAAAGAACCCGCTGCCACATCATTAAGGTGTACTCTTGGCAAAAAAATATCAAGAAAACAGCTCCTTTCTGAGTTCCTGAATAAATTCGAAACCTATATTAATAATACGAACTTTGACAACATAATCCCTGAATGGAAAAAATACACAATAACCCTTAACCGGCGCGTAAAGATAGTAACAGGCCATGATACATCTGAAGGGCTCGCAATAGATGTGGATGAAAACGGAACGCTGATACTGGAACTCGCAGACGGATCAATTAAAAAGGTTATATACGGCGACTGTTTTCACATATGAACACAAATCATTCTATAGAGCTTCGCAAGACAGCATATGCTTCACTTTTTGCGGCTTTAATTGCTGCAGGCGCATATCTTTCAATACCCATAGGCCCTGTTCCCATCGTCCTTCAGAATTTATTTGTACTTCTTGCAGGTCTTTTACTTGGAAGCAGGATGGGCATTGCAAGTGTTGGGGCATATCTTCTGGCAGGAGCCTGCGGTTTTCCGGTCTTTGCAGGCGGAACAGGAGGTATAGGACGTTTGTTAGGACCGACAGGGGGCTACCTTTTTGGGTATCTTCCGGCTGTATATATTATTGGCCTGATTACGGAGAAAACAGGCCGGCATGCAGTTTTTGATGTAATCGCAATGTGTTGCGGATCAATTGTCATTTATGCATGCGGCCTTGCCTGGCTTAAACTATTAACAGGCATGACCCTGACTAAAACACTAATTGTGGGGATGTATCCTTTTATCCTGGGCGATGCCCTGAAGATTGCGGCAGCGGTTCCTATTGCAAAGGCATTGCGGCCGGTAATGAGGATTAAGGATTAAGGATTAGAGGATTAAGGGATGAATATCCTGTAAATCCTGTAAAAAAAATTATTACGAAAAATGAATATTATTGAAGTAACAAATCTTAGCCATCGCTTTTCAGATGGCACTATAGGCATAGATGGTATAACTCTTACTATTCAGGAAGGAGAATTTATAGTCATTGCCGGCAGGAACGGTTCCGGCAAGACCACCTTTTTGCGGCATTTAAACGGACTTCTTTTGCCTGATACAGGAGAGGTCAGGCTGGCCGGAGTTCCTGTGTCACTGGACATACCAAGGGCAAGACAAATGGTCGGCATGGTGTTTCAGGATGCAGACAGTCAGATAGTAGGTGAAACAGTATTTGATGATGTGGCGTTTGGCCCGGAAAATCTCTGCCTGAACGAATGCGAGGTTAAAAGACGGGTGATAAAATCGTTGGAAACTGTAAACTTGAGAGATATTGCTGATCAAAGACCCCATTTGCTTTCAGGTGGAGAAAAGCGGAGGCTTGCCGTGGCCGGTATCCTTGCTATGGAACCAAGAGTTCTGGTTTTTGACGAGCCGTTTTCAGATCTTGACTATCCGGGAGTAAGGCAAATCTTACATCAGACCCTTTCGCTACACAAGGCGGGGCATACCATACTAATAGCAACGCATGACCTGGAAAAGGTTATAGCGCATGCCGACCGCCTGCTGATAATGAGTGATGGAAAGGTTGTAATGGACGGTGCGCCTGAAATGACAATTAAGGATGTTGAAGCGTTTGGTGTAAGAGAGCCGTGCGCTTCCCGTCTGGGAATGGAGATAGAATCATGGCTGAACTGACTGCCTTTCATTTTCATCCAGGGACTTCATTGCTGCATACCTTAGATGTACGATTTAAAATTTTGTCTTTTGTTTTAATCAGTATTTCAAGTCTTAAAGCTTATCCGCTGCCCCTTTCTATTTTGACCCTTGTGATTTTTTATGCAATATTAATAAGTTATTTGCGATTTAAATCGATTTTAAAAGAACTTCGCTATTTTTTTGTTCTGCTTGTTTTTATATTTGCAGCAAGAGCCATATTTACTTCTGCATTACCTGCAACTAACTTTCAACAACCGGCTGTTGCATGGCAGGGAATATATGACGGAGCCCTTGTTTGCTGGCGACTTCTGCTTGTGGTTTTGATAGGATTAATATTTGTTTCAACAACCAGGCCGTCAGATATCAGAATCGCAGTAGAGTGGTTCCTGGTGCCTTTTCCATTTATTCGGGGAAAAAGGGTTGCAACCATGATGAGTTTGATCATGCGTTTTGTTCCTCTTATTCTTGACCAGGCAAGGGAGACTGTTGATGCGCAGCGATCACGGGGAGTGGAAAACAGAAAAAACCCTGTGTATCGATTGATAAAACTAATAATTCCACTTATAATCAGAACCTTTGAAAAGGCTGGCAAACTCGCTGTTGCCATGGAAGCAAGGTGTTACTCGGAAAAACGAACAAACAAAGCCCTTTCATCAAATAGAAGCGACTGGACAACCCTTTTTGGGGTCATTTGCCTGAGCCTCCTGCTCGTCAACAATTGACACATGAAAATGTCTATAGTAAACCATCTCAAAAAGAGTTAGTAGGATCATAAGGATTCAATGGGTTAATTATTCACAATTAACAATTGATTATTAATTGTTAAATATGAATAGAGGCGATGATATTCACGAAGGAAAAATAATCAATAATCAATTGTTAATAATTAAGTGTGAAGTCAGCGCTTATGAGGGTCAGGGATTTGAGTACAATAAAGTCTCTCGCAAATCATCAATCAATGATTATAAATGGAGCATACTTAATTGAAAGTCGTAATTATAGGCGCAGGCGAGGTGGGTTTTAATGTTGCCAGCCACCTGGTCAATGAAAACAAAGATGTGGTTGTCATTGACAAGGATCGTGAAGCAATCCGCCGCGTATCCGATAATATAGATGTCCAGGTTGTAAACGGGTCAGGAAGCAGCCCGATATCATTAGATGAAGCAGGCCTCAAAGATGCTGAGATACTTCTTGCCGTGACGAACAGTGATGAAGCAAATCTTGTGGCATGTCTTGTCGCGGACATACTTTCTCCATCGACAAAAAAGCTTGCCCGCATACGGAATGCTGATTTTGATCAATATCATAATAATTTCCGTAAATATGCTCCTCATATAGACACATTAATCAACCCTGAGATCGAGGTTGTAAAAACAATTGACAGAATGATGAATATGCCTGGTGTCGTCGATGTCGGAGAATTTGCAGATGGTCGTATCAAATTTATTGCGATTCTTTTAGATAAGGATGCGCGATTAGCCGGAACCCGTCTCTCAGAGCTTTCCAGCATATCAGAAAAACAACGACCTCTTATTGTTGCCGTTATCCGCGAGGAAAAGCTGATTATTCCCAGTGGAGATGACACGCTATTGGCCGGCGACCTTATATATTTTATCTGTGAAGAGAAAAAGTTATTAGATACCCTATCTGTTTTTGATAAGTATGCAGAACCTGTAGAGCGCGTTCTTATAATAGGAGGAGGAAAAATAGGAACAAGATTAGCGAGATTGCTTGATGAAAAACCTGTTTATACCAAAATAATTGAAAAAAATCCCGACCGATGCGCCAAATTAGCCGAGCGATTGAATAAGGTTGTTGTGCTCCATGGAGACGGTTCAGACCAGGAACTCCTGAAAGAGGAAAATATCCAGGATATTGATGTTGTTGTCACACTGACAGGCGATGAGGAGATTAATATTTTAGCTTCGCTCCTTGCTAAACAGATGGGAGCGCGCAAAACAATCACAAAAATCAGCAAGTTCAGCTATTTTCCCTTGATGTCGACCATTGGTATTGAGCGGGTTGTCAGCCCCCGACTTTCTGCGATCAATACAATTTTGCAGCATATTCGTCGCGGCAAGGTGCTTTCCTCCATATCAATTAAAGGTGAGCAGGCTGAATTTATGGAGGCTGTGGCTCTTGAAACTTCAGACATAGTGGGCAAACCTTTAAAGAATATTTCCTTTCCAAAAGGGGTGCTTGTTGCCGGAATAATACGCGAAGAGAATTTTATTATCCCTACAGGTGATTCCATTGTAAATCCTGATGACATGATAATAATATTCGCAAGAAAACAGGCCATTCCGAAGGTTGAGAAAATCCTCGCAGTTAAACTGGAATATTTTTAAATGCGATGGCGTTATATAATTAATATTGTTGGTGTGTTGACCATTTTTTTGGGGCTAACCATGATATTGCCCCTTATTGCCGGCCTTTATTTCAATGACCAGAGCGTTATTCCCATTTTAAAGTCTATTGGGATAACGATATGTTCAGGCTTTTTGCTTCACATATCTTTCAGGAAAGCCAAGGCGGAATTCATCAGCCGGCGGGAAGGCATTGCAATTGTGGCCGTCGGGTGGACGGTCGTAGGGCTGTTCGGAGCATTGCCGTTTTATCTGGGCGGCGAAGTAAGCTCTTTTGTGGATGCTTTTTTTGAATCGGTTTCCGGGTTTACTACAACCGGAGCAACGATTTTAACCAACATAGAGGCTGTATCAAAAGGACTCCTTTTCTGGAGAAGCTTTACCCAGTGGCTTGGCGGTATGGGTATCATACTCTTATCTGTGGCTATCCTTCCATTTTTAGGGGTCGGCGGCATGCAGCTTTACAAGGCGGAGATGCCAAGCCCTGTCCCGGACAAGCTAAAGCCACGAATAAGGGATACGGCCATTGTTCTGTGGAAGGTTTATGCTATCTTTTCTCTGGCCCAACTTTTTCTCCTGTTGATAGGGGGAATGAATCTTTATGAAGCTTTGTGCCATACATTCACAACAATGCCGTCAGGTGGATTTTCAACAAAAAACGCTTCAATCGCCCATTACAACAGCCTATATTTTGATATTGTAATCATTTTCTTTATGTTGCTTACCGGGATAAATTTTTCGCTTCATTATCAAATGCTCAGAGGGAAACCGCTCGCTTTCTGGCGCAATTCAGAGTGCCGGTTTTTTCTTGGTTTTGTTCTTCTGTTGATTATTGTCGTGTCATTTAATGTTTATGGCTCAATATATGAAAAAATCGGCCAGGCATTGCGCTTTGGAGCTTTTCAGGTGGTCGCTATTATTACGACTACGGGCTATACAACGGCCGATTACGAAAAATGGCCTGCTATGTCCCAGCTTATCCTTTTATTTTGCATGTTTATGGGGGCCTCAGCAGGTTCAACAAGCGGAGGTATGAAATGCATCCGTGTCATGCTTTGTTTTAAGTATTGTTACAAAGAGCTGTTTTCCCTTATTCATCCACATGCGGTTAAACAAATAAAAATGGGAGGCAAACCGGTTTCAGATGATATAATGAGAAGTATTCTCGGGTTTCTCGCCCTTTATATGAGCCTTTTTGCTTTTTGCGCTATCCTGCTTGCGGGCATGGGGGTGGATTTTATTACCTCTTTTGGCGCAGTTGCAGCCACTATTGGAAACATAGGCCCGGGTTTTGGGATTGTCGGACCGGCCGATAACTATGCGCAGATACCGTTTATCGGCAAATGGCTGCTTATATGGTGCATGCTTTTGGGAAGGCTCGAAATTTACACGGTAATAATCCTTCTTGTGCCTGAATTCTGGCGCAAGTAAGACAACTATTTTTATTGACAAGAATAAAATTTATGTTTAGATATTTTGTTTTGCAAAGATTTCACAGGGCCGTTAACTCAGTTGGTAGAGTATCTGCCTTTTAAGCAGAGAGTCGCGCGTTCGAGCCGCGCACGGCCCACCATATGTACGTCCCCATCGTCTAGCCTGGCTCAGGACACCGGCCTTTCACGCCGGCAGCACCGGTTCAAATCCGGTTGGGGACGCCAATAATAAATTAAACGGTTAATCGGGATCGGTTAGCCGTTTTTTATTGCTCTGGCCCCAAACTCTTTTTAATGATAATTGCTGTGAGATCATCAGACTGTTTCGTGTCTGTAAATTCCTCAACCGCTGTTCTGATTACTTTAAGAATAGCAGTCGCGTTTTTCTCCTGGTTGGCAATAATTACTTTCACAACTCGTTCAACCCCAAACTGTTCTTTATCGGCCCGCGCCCACTCATAGAAACCATCAGTTAGCAGGGCAAAAACATCACCTGTCTGCATCGGCGTCTTTTGCGTTTCAATATTTCCCATGTCAGGCAATATCCCCATTGGGAAAGTATTTGCTGCCAGAATATCAACATTACCGGAATCGGCATGCAGCCATAATATTGGCGCTTGGCCGGCGCTGCAATAATGCAACAAACCGGTTTCACTATAGAGAACTCCAAGAAAGGCTGTTATAAACCGATTATCCGGCAGATCATCTTCCATAAGTCTGTTAACCTTGCGTATCACCTCTTCAATATCGAAATTATCACTCCAAAGCGCCCGCAGCATCGCCCGCGTAGCACACGAAACCAGCGCCGGTCCAATCCCATGCCCGCTCACGTCACCCAGGCTCAGCATCAAGCGTCTTTTGTCAAGACTGACAAAATCACAAAAATCACCTCCTGTGGCATCACATGGCCGATTCCAGCAGGAAATATCAAACCCTTCTAATGGAGGCGGTTGACTTGGCAGCATCTCTTGCTGGATCTCACGGGCAACTTCCATCGCATGCTCCAGTCGTTGCTTTTCCAGATACTCTTCCATCAGCTTTGCTCGCTGCAATGCAACTCCCGCCTGAGCTGACAGCGCTTCCGCCAGTTCAATATCGCCATCATCAAAAGTCCCATCACGTTTGTTCAAAATCTGCAATACACCGACTAATTTACCATCATAATCCGTCAATGGACAAGACAAAATATTACGCGTGCGATAGCCTGTCCTGGCATCAATCTCTCGATTGAAACGCTCATCAGCATAGGCGTCGGAACAGTTCACTATCTTAAGATTGTGGGCAGCCAACCCGGCAAAACCCATATTAACCGACATTCGGAATCCTTCAACTCCCTCAGCAATGTGTGTATAAAGCTCTTCATGCTCACTATCATACAAAAAAAGCGTTGCGCGTTCGGCATTCAGCAGTTCCATCGAGTAATCAACCACCATTTTCAGCAGGCTATCCAGGTCACTGGTCACTCCCAGCGCTCTGGCTATCTGCAAAACAGCATGCATATCTTTTTTACTGTCTCTCTGTGTCATTCCGAAACCTATAATAAAGGAGCCAAATTGAAACTCACTGCGGCAAGCCGCAGTCCCGCTTTCGGGCGGGATTCGACCTTTAGGAGAAACTGAAAAACTAAAGATGTCCCTAAAAGCACACTTCCACCTCATTTATTAAGCCCATAACCGTAATCAGCCGCACGGCTTTTTGCGTCGGCCGTATTAGCATTGTTGGGCAACATGCTCAGACCAAGGTCTGATTCTCATTATTACATTATTCAAAGTACGCTCTGCAACTTCCGTATCGTATGCCGCTTGAGCACGTAGCCAGTAACCATTGGACAAACCAAAAAAACGGCATAACCTTAAATCTGTATCAGCCGTGATCGAACGTTTTCCTGCGACAATTTTACTAATACGCTGAGCGGGAACGTCAATTTCCTTGGCTAAACGATACTGGCTAAGCCCCATAGGTTTGAGAAACTCTTCCAAGAGAATCTCACCAGGAGTGATAGGTTTAAGTTTGTTCATAATAAATTTTCCTCAGTGGTAATCAACTATTTCCACATCTTCCGCACCTGCATCCGTCCAATAAAAGCAGACACGCCACTGGTCGTTAATACGGATGCTGTGTTGACCGAAACGATCACCCTTGAGTACTTCAAGGTAATTTCTAGGCGGAACTCTCAAATCTTCAAGTCGATTAGCGATTTCAAGTTGCCGAAGTTTACGTCGTGCAACATTTGCAATATTTACAAATCGCTTGACACGTTGGCCTTTTGAAAGTGCTTTTGTGTATTTACATTTAAAAGATCTTATCATATTTATAATAACGCGTGGCGTGATTAATGTCAAGTGTAACTACGGGTGCCCAACGTCTCCGCATCACTTGCAGCCAAAGCCAATGAATACTTGGCAAAAGAGAAGTTTTATACTGAAATGGCAAAAGCAAAAATCGTCGCGGCTTTGGGTGCCAAGGTGCATGCGATTATTGGGCGGTTTAGTTTACTCTATGAACCACAATTTTAATATTTAATCTATCTGCAAGATTTTGTAAGTCCAGTGGTAATATTTCTTCAGTAACCAAAATACTTCTTGATGCAGGGTTGTGACAGCTTCAGCTTTTTTGCAAGTTCAATTACCGTTTATATTTACCCATCAGAGCTGTCTTGTCAACGATATGCCCTTCCATAGCCTTTAAAACTTCTGCTTTTGTAGCGCCCGGCTGCAACGCAAGCATAATATCAAGGGCATATATTTTAAAATAATATCTATGGGTGCCACCGGGCGGACATGGGCCGCCATAGCCGATTTTTCGAAAATCATTTTTCCCTTGGGTGCCACCGATTTGCGGACGCTGGAGCGGCGCCACATTTTCCGGCAGACCTGTTGTTTCCGGTGGGATATCATAGTAAACCCAGTGAACCCACGTGCCTCCGGGAGCATCCGGATCATCACAAATCAGCACAAGGCTCTTTGTGCCGGTCGGAAGAGCGTTCCAGCTCAGCGGCGGAGAGACATTGGCCCCGTCACAGGTGTACTTTCCAGGTATCATTTTACCATGTTTAAATGCCGTGCTCTGTAACTTCATAAATATGCCTCCTTCTTTTGCTGCAAATGATTGACTCACCAGCATACCGGCGCAAAACAGTATAGCTGCAACCAACAGATAAACAAGCTTTTTCATCACACACCCTTATCCCCTTATCGTCGTAAGTTCTTAAAGTTCTTGCAATTTAAATGCATTGTTTTTAGCAAGGTTATGATATAAAAAATTTATAAGTTCAGCAAGTGCAATGTCAAGAAGCTTGTTTTATTAAATGTCGGACAAGTCTCATAAGAAGGGGTAAAAGCGGAGGTGACATCGGTTTATTTATTTTCTTGACAAAATGGTTCAATATCTCTATTATTCAAAAAAAGTTATACCAAAATAGACAGTAAAAAAAATCCCGCATCTGGTATAAAGTTTCCAAATGCGGGGTTTTTTTATTTTTATACCTGGCCACTAAAGAGAAAAAAGTTAAATGGAACACGATATTCAAAAAGTCAGAAACATAGGTATCAGCGCACATATTGATTCAGGCAAAACTACCCTTACTGAAAGGGTTCTCTTTTACACAAAGCGTATACATACCATCCATGACGTCAAAGGAAAAGACGGCATAGGGGCAACCATGGATTCCATGGAGCTTGAAAAGGAGCGCGGAATTACTATAGCTTCAGCCGCCACATACTGTTCATGGAAAGGCCATGAAATTAATATTATCGATACTCCAGGCCACGTTGATTTCACAATTGAGGTTGAACGATCTCTCAGAGTTCTTGACGGCGCCATACTGGTACTGTGTTCTGTTGGAGGCGTTCAGTCCCAGTCAATTACCGTTGACATGCAGATGAAAAGATACAAAATTCCATGTATTGCTTTTGTCAATAAATGCGACAGAAGCGGCGCAAATCCTTTTCGTGTAATTGATCAATTAAAGGAAAAACTTGGGCATAATACAATAGCAATGCAAATCCCAATCGGAATTGAAGCAGATTTTACAGGGGTCGTTGATCTTGTCTCCATGAAGGCAATTTATTTTGATGGCGATAATGGAGAAGATGTTCGCACAGAAGATATTCCGGAAAATCTTCTTGCCAAAGCTGTAGAAAAACATGAAGAGCTTATTGATGCCGCTTCTATGTATTCAGACGAACTTACAGAAGCTATTCTTGAAGAGAAAGAAATCACCGAAGACCTGATTATTGATGCGGTGCGCAAAGGGACTCTGACCCGTGAAATGACGCCGGTTTTCATGGGATCGGCTTATAAAAACAAAGGGATTCAGCCACTTCTTGAGGCTGTAATAAATCTGCTACCCTGCCCGTGTGATGTTGAAAACGAGGCGCTTGACATGGACAGAGATGAAACGTCTGTAATCATTGACAGTGATCCGGAAAAACCGGTTGTTGCCTTAGCCTTTAAACTGGAAGAGGGCCAGTATGGTCAGCTAACATACATACGCGTATACCAGGGAACCCTTGCCAAAGGTTCTTCTGTCGTCAACATACGCAACGGCAAAAAAATTAAGATCGGCAGGCTTGTTCGAATGCATGCAGACCAGATGGAGGATATTGAGGCCATACCTGCCGGATATATCGGAGCCCTGTTTGGAATAGACTGTATTTCCGGAGATACATTTGTCGCTCCCGGGCTGAATCTTAGTATGACATCAATGTTTGTGCCCAAGCCTGTAATTTCCCTCGCCATTTCCCCAAAGAACAATGATGCCAGAATCAATATGTCAAAGGCTTTGGGCCGGTTCACCAAAGAGGATCCGACCTTCAGGACTTATGTCGATGATGAAACCAACGATACTATTATTGAAGGTATGGGCGAGCTTCACCTTGAAGTATATGTTGAAAGAATGCGCAGGGAATACGACGCTGAGGTAATAACAGGCAAGCCTCGCGTGGCTTACAGAGAAACTATTACCAGGATGTCCGAATTCAACTATACACACAAAAAACAAACAGGCGGAGCAGGACAGTATGGCCGGGTGGCCGGTTACATGGAACCTGTTGCTGACGAAGATTTTGTATTTGAAAACAAAGTCGTTGGGGGAAAAATTCCATCACAGTTTATTGCCTCGTGTGAAAAAGGCTTCAGGAAGTGCCTTGGGAAGGGGCCCAAAATGGGATTTCCTGTTACCGGAGTAAAGGTAGTTATTAATGACGGGGCATCGCACTCTGTTGATTCTTCTGAAATGGCATTCCAGGCAGCCGCTCGCGGAGCCTTTCTTGAGGGGTATGCAAGGGCCAGAGCGGTTATTCATGAGCCGATAATGAAAGTGGTTGTTGAAACACCGACTGAGTTTCAGGGTTCAGTCATGGGTCTTTTGAATCAACGAAGGGGAATGATTGTAAGCTGCCAGGACGAAGGAACCATCTGCGCTATAGAAGCTCAGGTTCCATTAGCTGAAATGTTCGGCTTTTCAACTGTTTTAAGGTCCTCAACACAGGGCAAGGCTCAATTTACCATGGAATTTGTCATGTACAAACAGGTGCCCCAATCGATTGCCGAAGAACTGATCGAGCAGGCAGCAAAAGAAAAGAAGAATGCAGCATAAATATTAAAAAAAGGAATTTTAACATGACAAAAAAGGATGTTAGCCTCTACAATCCCTTAAGTCTTATAGGTTATGAAAGCGAAGATATCATCCCTGAAGGAGGTTTTGGAGCCGTGCTTGCACGTGCCGGTGTCGGTAAAACAGCCTTTTTGGTGCAGATTGGAATAAGCGCCCTTCTTCGAGGTAAAAATGTTCTCCATATCAGCCTCGATAATCCTGTAGATAAAATTAGTTTATGGTACAAAGAGGTTTTCAGCAACCTTGTAAAGCAATGTAAAACAGACAGGCTATGGGAAAGTATATTGCCGCACAGATTTATCATGACTTTCAAGGTTGCGGGCTTCAGTGTTCCCAAGCTTGAAGAAAGACTCACAGATTTAACCGAGCAGAATATATTTTCTCCGCATATGCTGATTATTGATGGACTTCCTTTTGATGAATCAACGCGAAAGTCTCTTCCGGATTTAAAGGCCCTCGCAAAAAAACACTCAATGCATGTCTGGTTTGCCGTACGCATACACCGTCATGAACAGCAGGGCACGGATGGTATGCCGGCCCGTTTTTCTGAAGTCTCTGGTCTGTTTGATGTTGCTATCCAGCTTAAACCTGAAGGCAAGGAAATACATGTGCGATCCTTAAAAGGAAGTGCCAAAACTGTTGAACATCCCGCATTGCTCTTAGACCCTTCTACAATGATGATAAAAAATTATTCACTGTAACCTTTTCTCACGCCAAACTCGCAAAAAAATAAAACTTAGCGTTTTTGTCCGCCAGTCCGCCAGAGCCCTTTGGCGGACTGGCGGATGAGGCAATATTTTTTGCCGAGTCCTAAGATAGTGTTATTCCCCAAATTTATGCTCGACTTTGACGTTGTCGTGGGTGATTATGATGTTATTGACATTTGGTCATTATTATGGCATTTTTTAAATTGCAATTGTGTTTTTCGGATACCTTCAGCCTTCAGCCTAAACAGCTTCAGACTGACTACGTGAGTAGTCACAAAAAGGAGTATAAAAGATGACTTGCAGCGCATCCTCCGGCAGAAAACAAAATATCGGATTTGTTTCAACCCGCATTGCAGGGACAGATGGTGTCTCCCTGGAAATAGCAAAATGGGCTGATGTTTTTG
This sequence comes from uncultured Desulfobacterales bacterium, assembly GCA_965195235.1. Taxonomy (GTDB): domain Bacteria; phylum Desulfobacterota; class Desulfobacteria; order Desulfobacterales; family ETH-SRB1; genus Desulfaltia. The sequence continues at coordinate 13,231 of CBDAFK010000235.1, forward strand.
AAAAGGAGGGATTTAACTGCTTTTACTTTGCCGGCGAGCTTGAACAGCCCCCGGATTGTTCGTATCTTGCAGAAGAAGCCCACTTCAAGCACCCTGACATCAAGTATATTAACCAAAACTGCTTTGGAGCCCGCACACGATCCCGCTCCATAACGAAAAAGATTCACGAAACTTGTCAAAAACTAAAGGATCATCTTTATAAATTCATCGAAAAATTCAACATCGAGCTTTTAGTTCCTGAAAATGCTCTGTCAATACCACTCAATATTCCTCTTGGCATTGCCATTACAGAAGTAATATCAGAAACCGGAATGCCTGCAATAGCTCATCACCACGATTTTTTTTGGGAACGGCAGAGTCTTATGACCAACGCTGTCTGGGAATACATCAACATGGCCTTTCCGCCCCATCTGCCGTCAATCTGGCATGTGGTAATCAATTCTTCAGCCTGTAACCAATTAAGTCTCAGAACAGGTATTTCAGCAACTATCATCCCGAATGTAATGGACTTTGACAATCCGCCGCCTCCTCTTGATGATTATGCGTCTGATGTGCGAGAAGCCCTCGGAATCGAAGATGATGAGCTTTTTGTTCTTCAACCTACAAGGGTGGTAGAACGTAAAGGGATTGAACATGCAATAGAACTTGTTAGCGGGCTGGGAATGAAGGCCAAGCTCGTTATTTCACATGCCTCTGGTGATGAAGGTTATGATTATGAACAAAGGCTAAAGAAATATTCAAAGTTGATGAATGTTAACACAGTTTTTGTTTCAGATATTATTAATGAACGGAGAGGATATACCAAAACAGGAAAGAAAATTTACGACCTTAATGATATTTATCCACAAGCCGACCTTGTCACTTATCCTTCCTATGTTGAGGGTTTCGGCAATGCTTTTCTTGAAGCAATATATTTCCGTAAACCAATAGTAATGAACACTTATGCAATTTATACGATGGATATCAAACCAAAAGGATTTTCTGTAATAGAGCTTAACGGGCATGTAACGGAAAAAGCGGTTCACCAGGCGAGAAAAGTTCTAACAGACCCGGAGTATTGCAATAAAATGGTTACCTGCAACTATGAGGTAGCCAGGCGTTACTATTCTTACTCTGTTCTTGATCGGAAACTTAAAAACCTTATTTCAGACTACATAACTTACAAAGGCTAAGGAGAAATAAACCGTGGCAGAGAAAGTTTTGATCTTTGGGAAAAATATTTGACCTTACACAACTGCGGCTCGTGAAGCTTTTGCAAAAAACGGCAGAGAGGTGGAATATTTTGATGTTTTATCAGATGCCGACAAACTAAGCACGATGCTTAAATATTCTGACGGAAGACGTAAGGTCCCGATCATTGTGGATCAGGGTAACGTAAGCATAGGCTTTAATGGAAGAGCGTGAGGCGTTTAGCATGCCGGCTGTATGCCGGTAATGATATCGGTTTTACTTATGAAAAATATAGAAAAACAGTTTCTTATCGACGACATTAAAACAGGCGAGGCATGGCGTCTCTTCAAGATCATAGGTGAATTTGTTGAAGGTGTTGAAACCATGCACGATGTTGGAGCTGCTGTAAGCATATTCGGGTCGTCCAGAATAAAACCTGATGATCCGGTTTATAAAAAAACCGAGGAAATAGCCTCTCTTTTTGTAAAAAACGATTTTGCGGTAATTACCGGCGGCGGCGGCGGAGTAATGGAGGCGGCAAACAAAGGAGCGGCAATGGCAGGGGGAGCTTCTGTCGGGCTGAATATCACTCTCCCGTTTGAGCAAAAACCGAATCAGTATTCCAATATCAATCTTGAGTTTAACTATTTTTTTATCCGCAAGGTGATGTTTGTTAAGTATGCCACCGCTTACATAATAATGCCCGGAGGTTTCGGAACCCTGGATGAACTGTTTGAATCGGTTACACTGATTCAAACCCATCGCATAAAACCATTCCCTGTAATCCTGGTTGGTTCCGATTACTGGTCGGGGCTTATAGAGTGGGTTAAATCCCGTTTGCTTGAAGATAAAATGATATCGCCGGAACATCTTGATATTTTACAGGTCATAGATGAACCAAAAGAAATTGTAAAAGCAGTAAAAAAGATAGTTATTGTCTGATATGAAGCTGCTGCTATAGTTACTCGCGAACCTCTTTATTACGGCTGCGAACGATCATAACAGAGCAAGGAGCTTTATGCACAACTCTCTTTGCCACACTGCCGAATAAGACAAACCCCATACCTGAGAGTCCGTAGGCTCCCATCACCGCAAGATCTATACGATTTTTTTCAAGAAAGGTTAATATTTCAGAAGAAATATGCCCGTTTAGAACGACAAGTTCATAATCAATTTTGTCTGTCAGCCTGCTGCCGTATTCCTGTTGCATACGTTCTTCTAAATTCAAGATTAATGACTTGCTGTCCTCAGCCGGCAAAATCCATTCGGTTTCCGTTGTTAACGGATTGATCACCGGAGGCAATACGTGAATCAAAAAAAGTTTGGCCCGGTATTTCCTGGCCAGATCAAAAGCTTCCACAAAAGCTGCTTCGGCATTTGTGGAAAAATCCGTGCAGAAGGCGATTGTTTTTATCGGCATAGCATTCTCCTTTTGTAACTACTTAGGTAGATAGGCTGAAGGCTGAAGGCTTTTAGGAAAAAAACTCACAAAACACAATAATAGCCTAACAATTCAAGTATAATGTCCCAAAATACGGCCTTTGATGTTGGGAAGATATCAATGTCCTTCAGCCTTCAGTCTAAACAGCTTCAGCCTGACTACGTGAGTAGTCACTGTTGCTTGTTATAAGGCGGTCTCAATTTCCTTTGCAATACGAATAGCAGCTTCCCGTGGATTCTTTGCATCCCTTATCGGTCTTCCGATTACCAGGTAGTCTGAGCCATTTTGAATTGCCCGGGCAGGGGTGGTTATGCGTTGCTGATCATCCTTTTTTATGCTGCCAACAGATGATCGTATCCCCGGAGTGACCGCAATAAATCCTTCCCCCAATTTTTCCTTTATCATTCCAACCTCGAGCCCCGAGCATACAACGCCCGAGCAGCCCGCGTCTCTCGCAGCAGCAGCTCTTTGCATAACAAGCATTGACATGTTGGAAGCAAATTCCGGGCGCAGTCCTGCTGCAAGGATATCATCGCTTGATACGCTTGTTAATACTGTAATTCCAAGAACTTTCGTTCTTCCTTTGCTCCCGGCAACCGCGGCTTTGAGCATCTCATTGGTCTCTCCGCAATGAACAGTCGTAAAGGCAACACCGAGATTTGCAATGCTTTTCATAGCTCGAAAAACGGTTTCCGGGATATCATGAAGTTTTAAATCCAGAAATACTCTCGTTGATCCATAATCTTTTATATGTCTTATTATTTCAGGCCCTGAGCTGATAAAAAGTTCCAGTCCTACCTTGAACATGCCTACATGCTCTGAAAGAAGTTTTACAAACTGTTTTGCCTCTTTTAAAGACGAAACATCAAGCGGAAAAATTATATAATCTTTTGCATATTTCATAACAAGCTGCTTATAAAAATTCGTAACTTTACCAAAACGTTCTACCTGCTACAGCTCATACTGCTGCTTGATCCACGACATATATTTACCGCTTTTAACTCTATCCACCCAATTTTTATTATCAATATACCATTTAATGGTTTTCTTTATTCCGGTTTCAAACGATTCGACAGGAAACCAGCCCAATTCTCTTTGCAGCTTGCTGAAATCAATGGCATACCTTTGATCATGGCCGGGCCTGTCCTTTACAAAAGTAATTAAATCTCTTCGCGGCCTGTTGTCCGGTTTCGAGACCAGTTCGTCAATCATATCACATATAACCTTTACTACATCTATATTGCGCATTTCGCACCTGCCGCCTATGTTATATGTTTCACCGTGTTTTCCCTTTTGCATAATCAGCCAGACAGCTTTGCAATGATCAGTTACGTATAACCAATCCCTTACATTCAGACCCTTTCCATAAACCGGAAGCGGTTTTTCTTCAAGCGCATTTAATATAGTAAGAGGTATAAGTTTTTCCGGAAACTGGTATGGGCCATAATTGTTTGAACAATTTGAGATAGTTACAGGCAAATTATATGTTTTGCCATATGATCTTACCAGGTGATCGGAGGCCGCCTTGGATGCAGAATATGGACTGTTCGGGCTGTAAGCTGTTTTTTCGGTAAAATAGCCGCTTTCTCTAAGTGAGCCATATACCTCATCTGTGCTAATATGGTGAAAAAGGAGTATTTTGTCCTTATGGAATCTGGCCAGCTCAAGCAGGTTAAATGTTCCGGTAATGTTTGTTTTGATAAATGTATCCGGCTTTACAATCGATCTGTCAACATGGGATTCTGCGGCAAAGTGACATACAACGTCGATCTGATATTTCTCAAAAACCATCTCCATTGCCTGCCGGTCACATATATCAGCCTTTATGAAATAATAGCGACCAGGAAACTTTTTATCGATTCCCGCCAGATTTTCAGGATTGCCGGCATAGGTTAATTTGTCCACATTGATTATCCGGCCTGTAAAATCGGTCTCGCCAAGCAGATATTGGATAAAATTTGCGCCGATAAATCCGCACCCTCCTGTGACAAGAATATTTTTCATAAAGACACCTTTCAAATAAGCGTTCAATGGTTCACGGTTCAAAAATTATTATATCATCTGAAGAAATCTATTGAAACAATTAACTTTAAAATGATATGTAATTAATTTGTTTATATTAACAGGTAAACCTTTATGGAAATAAATAAAAAACAGCAGGCCAGTTTGCGAATGCTTCCCGGCGTTGATCGTATCCTTGAAATTGCAGGGATAGAACGGACATTTGAAGATATTCCAAAATCTGTTCTGGTTCGCTGCGTTCGTTTGGTTATCGAAGATCTTCGCATAATTATTCTTGACGATAAAATGGAGATTAAAGAAGAAGACCTGTCTGAAACCACGATTCTTGAAAAAGTAAAAGCCTGCACGCAGAATGCCATGACTCCGAATCTTTTGCGCGTAATTAATGCCACCGGCGTTGTTGTTCATACAAACCTTGGCCGTTCATTGCTTGCCGCTGAAGCTGTTGAGAACCTATCTCTTATTGCAGGTAACTATTCGAATCTGGAATTTGATCTGTCAAAAGGTGCGCGCGGTTCACGATATAGTGCTGTTGAAGAGATACTGTGTGAAATTAGCGGCGCTCAGGCGGCCATGGTTGTAAATAATAACGCAGGAGCTGTGTTGCTCTGTTTGGACACACTAACAAAGGGCAAAAAAGTTATTGTATCAAGGGGGGAACTTATTGAAATCGGCGGCTCATTCCGCATTCCGGATGTGATGGCAAAAAGCGGCGGAATTTTAAAGGAGGTAGGCACAACAAACCGCACCCATTATAAAGACTATGAAAAAGCCATCGAAAGCGACACAGGCCTTTTATTAAAAGTGCATACAAGTAATTTTAGTGTTGTAGGTTTCACTGCTGATGTTTCCTTAAACGATCTGGTTAAACTGGGGGAAAAATATCATATTCCGGTAATGGAAGACCTGGGAAGCGGAACCTTTATAGACTTTTCAAAATACGGAATGTTAAAAGAGCCCACTGTTCAGGAATCTGTAGCAACAGGTGCGGATATCATTACTTTCAGCGGGGACAAGCTTCTTGGCGGCCCCCAGGCCGGCATTATTGTCGGCAAAAAGGATATTCTTGAGCAAATCAAGCAAAATCCCCTTACAAGGGCGCTGCGGATAGACAAACTGACCCTTGCAGCCCTGGAAAGCACTCTGCGCCTGTATATGGACAAAGACAAAGCAATTGCCGCGATTCCTACTTTGCGTATGTTGACCCTTCCTTATGATGACAT
>CBDAFK010000236.1:0-3908 GCA_965195235.1 uncultured Desulfobacterales bacterium
CCTGGTTCCCATGCTCCAGCGTGGGAACCCATATGGTATGCATTCCTACGCTGGAGCATAGGAACGAGAAAAAATTGCGGATTTCACACAAATCCACGATGAGCTAAATGAGTTTGTAAATTTCTGATCATTAATAATGAAAGGATCAGATTACCCCTTACCGCTTACCCCTTAATCCTTTTAATCCTTACCCCTTAATCCTTAATCCTTAATCCTTCAAGCATTTTGCTGCTCAGCGGTTAACATGTTGAGTAATTTCTTTCAAGATGTTTTTGGTCTCCAGCAATAGACCGGCTGTAGAGCGCTTTGACAGGTTTGCTTTTAGCGCATGGTCTGGCGTAAAACTAAAACAATTGCTCTGGTCAATAATCATATCAACAATGCCAAAGGGATATTTCTGGTGAGCCTCTGAAAAATAAAGGATGAGTTGCTGTCCGGTCAGGTCAAGCCGTTTCACCCCGGCTTTTATTGACAATACTTTAAGCATGATCTTTAATAAAAGATTATTTGCCTCTTTTGGCAAGGCTCCAAAGCGGTCGATCAGCTCTTGCTTAAAATCTGAGATCTCGCTAAGCTCTGTCATCTTTGCAAGGCGGCGATAAGCTGAAAGCCGCTGGTTGATATCGGAAATATAAAATTCAGGAATAAAGCTTGACAAAGATATATTAATCTCAGGTTCAAGGCCTTCCTGAACCGGCTCACCTTTAAGCTCAGATACAGCGTTTTCCATGAGTTTTAGAAACATATCATAACCTACCGCAGCTATATGGCCGGACTGGGATGCACCCAGGATTGTGCCACCTCCTCTTATCTTTAAATCGCTCATGGCTATTTGAAAACCAGCGCCAAGATCACTGTGTTCCATTAATACCTTCAGACGTTTCTGAGCGTCCTTGCCTAAAGCTGTTTCATCAGGAATAAACAGGTATGCATAGGCTTGTTCATCAGCCCTGCCTACCCGGCCTCGCAACTGGTAAATCTGCGCTAATCCGAATCTGTCCGCCCGATTAATAAGAATGGTATTAGCTGAAGGAATATCAAGGCCGGACTCAATTATCGTTGTGCAAACAAGCATGTCGATCTCTTTGTTAAAGAACCGCAGCATCACAAGCTCAAGCTCATCTTCCGTAAGACGGCCATGCGCTACATCAAGCCTGACTTCAGGCACCAGCTTCTGCAAATAGTTTGCCATTGCCCATATATTATGAATATCATTGTGAACAAAATATATCTGGCCCTTTCTTTTTAACTCATTTCTTATTGCTTCCGAAATGACCACCCCGTCAAACTCAGAAATATATGTAATAATTGACTGGCGATGCTCGGGCGGTGTTGAAATAATACTCATGTCACGCACTCCCATCATGGACATGTGAAGAGTGCGTGGTATCGGGGTTGCCGTCAAGGTCAGAACATCTACAGTGCTCCTGATTTCTTTCAGTTTCTCCTTGTGTTTAACGCCAAAGCGCTGCTCTTCATCAAGCACAACAAGTCCCAGATCTTTAAAAGCAACATCTTTCTGGATAAGCCTGTGGGTTCCTATTACTATATCTATCTTTCCGGCTTTAAGCCCATCTATAATTGCACGCTGCTCACGGACAGAACGGAATCTGCTTAAACACGCAACATTGACGGGATAACGCTTAAAACGTTCTGCAAATGTCTTAAAATGCTGCTCCGCAAGCACCGTTGTAGGAACCAGGATGGCAACCTGTTTTCCGTTATCAACAGTTATAAAAGAAGCTCGAAGGGCTACCTCTGTCTTGCCGTATCCAACATCGCCGCATACAAGCCTGTCCATCGGGCTCGGCCCCTCCATATCATGCAGCACATCATCAATTGCCTTTATCTGGTCAGGTGTTTCTTCATACGAAAAACCAGCCTCAAAATCCTGCGAATCACACTCTATTGCCTTAAAAGCATAACCTTTCTTTACTTTCCGCTCAGAATAAAGCTTGAGGAGTCTTCCCGCGATCCTCTGAACCGATTTTTTAACCCTTTCCATAACCCGCTGCCATGATTTGCCGCCCAACTTGTCAAGAACAGGGATTACTCCGTCCAGCCCCATATACTTTTGTACCATACTCATTCGATCTACAGGAAGATAGAGCTTATCATCGTCTTTATAGATAATAAGCAGAAAATCGTTACCTGTTCCATCTATCTTAAGCTTTACCAGGCCATCAAAGCGACCGATTCCCTGTTCAGCATGAACAACAAATTCGCCTTTCTTCAACTCTGTAAATTCAAGCATCCCGGCTTGAACCTTTGTTTTTTGTGTTGAAATCCTTTTCCTGTGGCGCTTTATGCCGAATATTTCCTCCTCTGTAATTATAGCCAAAAATTCATCCAGCAAGGCAAAACCGGATGAAACCCGGCCAAGGCATACGGCCACAGGCCTTTTACTGTCTTTAGCGACAGGAAACCCGTTAATGATTTTGGGCTTAATGCCATACGGCAACAGAAGAGATTTTATGCGGTCGGCCTGCAACCTGGCGCTACAAACAATAAGAACGGCATATCCTGTCTGCTTTTTATCATTAATCCAGTCCGCAAGAGGCAAGAGAAGGTTCTCTTTTTTCATATGAGCCTTAAGTTCAGTTCTGACAGCAGCATTATCTTCAATATTAAAATCTATCTGCAAAAAGGGCTGCCTCCTGTCCCAACCCTCTCCGGACACAGGAAGCATTTTGAGTGTCAGTGGCTTCCTCTCAGACAGCATCTCCTTTGCCTTTGGCCATTGAATGCAAAAAGCGTCAGGCTCAACACACAGCCTGGCCTCTTTGCAGGCAACAAGATAGTTCTTTGTCGCCTGTTCCTGAGATTGATTGGCCGCATCTTCCAGCTCTTTTGGTTCTATAAGAACAAAAAGAGCGTTGTCGGAAACATAATCAAACAGTGTATCAAGTTGAGGATATATTAAAGAAATCAGGCTCTCAATTCCTGGGAACACCCCCTCTTTCCTGATACGCTCAATCAGCTCTCTAACCCTGGTTACTGGAAGATCAAGGGCAGACGCCTGCTCCCTTATCCTGCCTGTTATCTTATCCATAAGCTCCATTTTCAGAATCGCTTCCCTCGCTGGAAGTATGATCGCTTCCTGGATATTTTCTATTCTGCGCTGGGTTGCCGCTGAAAAAAATCGTAAGGAGTCCACGGTTTCTCCGAACAATTCGATCCTTAGCGGATCTGAATACAAAGGAGAATAAATATCCAGAATCCCGCCTCTAACACAAAAATCCCCGGGCTCCTCCACAATCGCGGCTCGAACATAACCGCCGGAAATCAGTTTTTCTATCAAAAGATCCCGGTCAATATTTTCACCAGCCATTATAAGCTCAGCATAATCGCTCAGCATAAGTTTTGGAATGAGTCTCTGCAGCAGGGCGCTTACAGTTGTGACTACAACCGGCGGCATTTCATCCTCTATCAAACGGTAGAGAGCGCTTATCCGTTTTGCCGCTGTTTCGTTGTGATATGACAAACGCTTAAACGGCAAAATATTATAAGGCGGGAAATATATTGAGGCCTTTTGAAGATCTTTTGAAAAAAAGCGCAAATCTTCCAAAAGTGTTTCAGCATCTTTTGCCGAAGCTGTTAGAACAACAACAGGCATTCTGTGCTCCATGTATATTTTAGAAACAAGGAATGCCCTGGCAGACCCGGACAGGCCCGTGCACTCAATTCCGGAATTTCTGCAAGGAATTAAATCAATTAAGGATTTAAGCGAACTTTTTTCTTGATTTAGATTCATAAACAAAGTACTGCATTTATATTTATCAGGCCGATTATCAGGCCGACGTAGCTCAGTCGGTAGAGCAGCTGATTCGTAATCAGCAGGCAGGCGGTTCGACTCCGCCCGTCGGCTCCAAAGTATCTTGACATATGCTCAATATCTGTATATTTAG
>CBDAFK010000237.1:0-4719 GCA_965195235.1 uncultured Desulfobacterales bacterium
ACGAAGTAGCAAGGTTTAAAGTGTCAACTTTCAGAACTCAGCTTTCTCCCGGCAACTTTAATGCCGATCATCAGCGCAGAAAGCGCGGCAGGGGTAATTCCATCTATGCGGGATGCCTGGCCAAGTGATGACGGCCTTATGGAAGAGAGCTTTTCTTTTAATTCATTTGAAAGGCCGTGCACCCCGGAAAAATCAAAAGCTTCCGGTATTTTCATGCATTCCATATTTTTGAATTTTCCGATTTCTTTAAGCTGCCTTTTAATATAGCCTTGGTATTTGATTTCTATTTCCACCTGCCTGGCAACTTTTTTGCTTATATTGTCAGGGCTTTTGGCTAATATTTCAACGCCATGATAGTCAATCTGCGATCTTTTAAGAATCTGGTCAAGATATATACCGCTGCTTAGTGGCATTGCCCCTTTGTTTTGCAAGTAATCGTTTGTTTTTTTTGTCGGCTTAATAATTGTCTTTTTTATTCTCTTTATCTCTTTATCGATCTGTTTTTTTCGCTCCCTGACATCATGAAACGTTTCATTGTCGACAAGACCCAGCTCATATCCTGTTTCCGTTAACCTTAAATCAGCATTATCTTCTCGCAGCATAAGCCTGTATTCCGCCCTTGAAGTAAACATGCGATAAGGCTCACGTGTTCCTCTCGTGACAAGATCATCAATCATAACACCCATGTAGGCCTGAGACCTGTCAAGAATAAAGGAAGGTCTTGCCTGAACCTTGCATGCTGCATTGATTCCGGCCCATATGCCCTGGGCGGCAGCCTCTTCATAACCAGATGTTCCGTTGATCTGACCGGCCAAAAACAGTCCTGCAATCCGCCTGGTCTCAAGTGTGGGCTTAAGCTGCAAAGGATCGACATAATCGTATTCTATTGCATATGCAGGACGCATTATCTCAGCCTCTTCCAGTCCTTTTATGGATCTGACAAAACGCACCTGAATTTCCATGGGAAGGCTGTTCCCAAGGCCGCTGGCGTAAATTTCATCAGTGTCAAGGCCTTCAGGCTCAAGGATAATCTGGTGTCTGCCTTTATCCGGGAATTTGACGATCTTATCTTCAAAAGAAGGGCAGTACCTCGCGGAGACCCCTTTTATGATTCCACCATACAGGGCGGATCGTTTTAGATTGTCTCGCACGATCTTGTGGCTGTTCGGATTTGTATGCCCGATGTAACTTGGAAGTTGCGGCATAATAATCTCGTTGGTGAAAAATGAAAACGGGGTAGGGGAGTGCTCTGAGTCCTGCTTTGTAAACATCGAAAAATCAATGCTTGTTTTCCTGAGTCTGGGAGGGGTGCCGGTTTTCATCCTTCCAAGTTTAAACCCCAGGTCCTTGAGATGTGCGGGAAGACCATAAGAGGCAAACTCCCCGGCTCTTCCGGCCTTAATCGAATTAAATCCTATATGTATTAAACCTTTTAAAAATGTTCCTGTGGCCAGAACAACTGTTTTAGCATGATATCCGAATCCTGTATTATCCTCAACACCGGCAATTTTTCCGTTTTCCACAACAAGCTTTTCAACCATTGCCTGCTTGAGTTCCAGGCCGGGCTGCCTTTCAATTACAGCCTTCATAGCCATATGATAGCGTATTTTATCGTTCTGTGTCCTGGTCGAATGAACGGCCGGCCCTTTTTTTGTATTCAAAGTTCTGTACTGTATTGCGGTTTTGTCTGCCACTTTTGCCATTTCGCCGCCAAGAGCATCTATTTCTTTTACAAGCTGTCCCTTTGCCATGCCTCCTATTGACGGGCTGCACGGCATTGCGGCGAGCTTGTCAAGATCGATTGCCATCAGAAGAACACTACACCCCATTCTTGCTGATGCTAAAGCAGCTTCACATCCGGCATGACCGGCGCCTACAACAATTACATCATATTTTTTCTGGTAAACAGCCATATAATAATTTTTCGCTTTCCTTTTATAACGCAATATATATAATTGCTTTATCAGTCAGGTCAAGCAACTATTGCCCCGTCTCATAAATTCAGTATTCCAAATTGAGTGGGTAACATAATATTCGATCCCCCTTGTTGAGCGGGTAACATAGTATTCCCTCCCCCTTGATGGGGGAGGGTTAGGGTGGGGGTGATTTAGGAGTGAGCAATAACATAACTTCGATAGCTAAAGCTCTTAGAAAAAGACTGACAGATACTGAACGTCTGTTATGGAGGCATTTGAGAGCAAAGCAACTTGAAGGGCTTAAGTTCAGAAGACAAGAACCGATTGGCAGGTATATTGTAGACTTTGTCTGTCATGAAAAACGGATAGTCATAGAAGTTGATGGAAGTCAGCATACTATAGAAAAAAACAAAGATGCTGAAAGAGACAAATGGCTTAACGAACAAGGATATAAAGTTTTGCGATTCTGGAATAATGAGGTTTTAACGAATATAGAAGGGGTATTGCAGACAATAAGGGGAAAATACCCATTTGAAAGGTAGCCTTGAACATTGAACTCTGAACCTGTGAACGCTTATAAAAGATATTACGATTTCAATACCTATCTTAGAAGTATTTTTGGTTGCAGAGTCCAAAAGATATCCATAGATGCCGGGCTTTCGTGCCCGAACAGGGATGGAACAATTTCAAGAAAAGGATGCATATTTTGCAATGCCCGTGGGTCGGGAACCGGTGCTTACGCAAAAGGGCTTTCGGTTACAGATCAGCTTGTGAATGGAAAAGCAAGGCTTTCAAAGCGATACAAGGCAAAAAAATTCATAGCATATTTCCAGTCGTTTACAAATACATATGCTCCCATCGACAGGCTGAAAAGCCTTTACGAAGAGGCGCTTGCAGTTGAAGATGTGGTTGGTCTTTCAATCGGCACAAGGCCTGATTGTGTGGATGAACCTGTTTTGAAGCTTTTGCAGGGTTATACGGAAAACTATCTTGTCTGGATCGAATACGGGCTGCAGTCTGTACATGATTCTTCACTTTCCATTATAAACAGAGGGCATGACTTTAAATGTTTTCAGCAAACAGTGGATGCAACAAAAAACAGGGGTATAAAAGTATGTGCGCATGTTATTTTAGGGCTTCCTGATGAAAAAAGGAGCCATATGCTTGAAACGGCAAAAGCGGTTGCGAAAATGGAAATTGATGGTATAAAGATTCATCTCCTGTATGTAGTAAAAGGAACAGAACTTGAAAAGATATACCAGCAGGGTAGATACAAATGCCTTGAGCAGGAGGAATATGTCAACCTGGTTTGTGATTTTCTGGAACTTATTCCGCATAATATGGTAATCCAGCGTCTTACCGGAGACCCTCATCCTGAAGAGCTTGTTGCCCCTGAATGGTCTTTAAGAAAAACCGAAACGCTGGCTTTAATAAAGAAAACTCTGGAAAAAAGGGATTCATGGCAGGGAATAAAAATGAGTAACTCAGGTGGATAGGCTGAAGGCTGTTAGGCTGTTAAGAAGGGATTGAGGGATTAAAAGATGAACGTTCAACACGTGTTTTGGCATAGCATTTTGAAGCCATCATTTGAAAAAATCAGACGGGATAACAGGAATCCCTTCCTAACAGCCTAATAGCCTTCAGCCTAATAAGCTAATCCTTTTTAATCCTGAATATTCTGTTAATCCTGTCAAAAAAGTTTTTTTGAAAAACCTAAAATGTTACGAATACGAAAGGATAAATAAACACATGGAAAGAACATTATCTATTATCAAACCTGATGGAGTAGCTCGCAGTCTTATCGGTGAAGTGATTACGCGATTTGAAGTTAATAATCTGAAAATCGCTGCCATGAAGATGATTTATATGACTAAGGCGCAGGCGCAAGGCTTTTATGCTGTTCATACAGAACGGCCTTTTTTTGGAAGCCTTACCAATTTCATGTCATCCGGCCCTGTTGTTGTTATGGTTCTTGAGGGTGAAAATGTAATTGAGAAATACCGTGAATTAATGGGAGCTACTGATTATAAGGAGGCCGCAGAGGGGACTATCCGGAAAGATTTTGCCACAGATATCGAGAAAAACATTGTTCATGGTTCAGATTCGCCGGAATCGGCTGACTTTGAAATCGGATATTTTTTTAACAGCTTTGAAGTATGTAGTGTGAACGGTTATAATTAAAACTTTTTTACCCGCCTGTGAGTGAGCCTCAGGCTCGCGATGGCGGGCAGGTTATGTTTTTTTTCACCACGAAGCACGAAGAAAAGTGATAGGTGTTAGGTGTTAGGTGTTAAGAAAATTGTTAATCCTTAATCCTTTAATCCCTAATGCTTGTTTCTAACTGTGTAAAGTATATTGCTAAATGTCTTGCAGGATTAATCTTGATAATATTGCCATCATTCTTCATCAGCCCAGATATTCTGAAAATATCGGAGCAGCCGCTCGTGCTGTTCGCAATATGGGGATTGGCCGTCTTGTCGTTGTCGATCCCCAGAACTATGATGTTGACAGGGTGCTTAAATTAGCGACTCATGTTGCATCAGATGTTGTTGCAAAAATTGAAATTTACGAAAATCTTAAAGAGGCGCTTTCCTGTTACAGCTATGTTGTTGGAACTACTGCTCGTCTTGGAGGGCAGCGGCAAGTCGTAAACACGCCTTCAAGGCTTGCAGAAAATCTTGTGGCTATTTCTCGTGGGAACAGGGTTGCGATTCTATTTGGCCCTGAGGACAGAGGGCTGAAAAATGAGGATATCAGATACTGTCATGCACTTGTCAGTATTCCGACAGCCGAATTTTCGTCC
>CBDAFK010000238.1:0-5567 GCA_965195235.1 uncultured Desulfobacterales bacterium
TCCAACGTCGAATTTTGAATGATGATGTCGCTTTGCTCTTCAATTTGGAAAACTAACAACCGTGAACAAAGTTTACCGCAATATGCTAAAACATTACAAATTTCTTATAATAATTGCCCTGTTATTTGTTTCCCTGTTGTGTCCTGACAATTGTTTGGCGGACAACAATGAAATCTATATTATCAAGTCATCAGGCGCAATAAGCCCTGCCACGGCTGATTTTTTAAAACAGGGAATTAAGAAGGCATCAGATAATAATGTTTCCTGCATTATCATTGAGCTTAATACACCGGGAGGCCTGGCTGAATCTATGCGTGATATTGTAATGGCCATATTTGCAAGCAGGGTTCCTGTTGTGGTCTATGTCTCTCCCAGCGGGGCAAGGGCTGCCTCGGCAGGGGTTATGATTACTATGGCTGCCGATATTGCCGCAATGGCTCCGGGAACAAATATCGGCGCTGCACACCCGGTAGGAGCCGGAGGAAAAGAGATAGACAAAGTTATGTCTGAAAAAGTGGTTAACGACATGGTGGCTCATGCCAGGAGTGTTGCAGGCGAACGGGGGCGAAATGTAGAGTGGGTTGAAAAGGCCATTCGTGAAAGTGTTTCCGTAACGGAAACCGAGGCCCTGAAACAAAATGTCATCGATATAGTGGCAACAGATATGGATGATCTGATCAGACAGATTAACGGCCGTGAAATTAAGGACAAGGGAGTGATTAAGCTTGATAATCCAGAAAGGACAGTGCTGGAAGAAAATATAAGAACAAAAATTTTAAAGATAATAAGCGATCCTAATATTGCATATATTCTTATGATGATAGGTATGGCCGGGATATATTTTGAACTATCGCATCCTGGCGCTATTTTCCCCGGAGTGGTCGGAGCCATTGCAATTGTATTGGCATTTTTTGCCTTTCAGACACTTCCCGTCAACTATGCGGGCATACTCCTTATTATACTTGCGATGATATTTTTTATTATGGAGATGATGATTGCAAGCTATGGCCTTCTCAGCGTAGCAGGGGTAACCTCACTTTTTTTAGGCTCCCTGATGTTGTTTGGGAACGCAAGTCCTGAACTAAGGGTAGCGTGGCAGGTATTTTTGCCAACAATTGTTATAGTCTCAGGTTTTTTTGTCACACTTGCGAGCCTGGTTTTTAAGGCGCAGGTATCAAAGCCTAAAACAGGCGCAAAGGGCCTTGTCGGTGAAATCGGAGTTGTAAAAGAGGATATCATGCCGGAAGGCAAGGTTTTTGTGCACGGGGAGCTCTGGAATGCGACTTCAAAAAACCGGATAAGCAAAGGGGCAAAAGTAAGGGTGATAAAGGTGGTAAATCTCGTGCTTGATGTTGAGCCGGTCAGTATTGGCCGACAGGATAACCAATGAACATGATTTTCAAAAAAAGGAGAATAAAATGTATACATTAATTGCTGTTATTGTACTCGTAGCCTTTTTTCTGTCAGCAGCCATACGAATATTAAATGAGTATGAACGCGGGGTTATATTCAGGCTTGGCAGGGTTATAAAGGCAAAAGGGCCCGGCCTGATCATACTTATTCCCATTGTAGATAAAATGGTAAAGGTAAGTATGCGTCTCGTGGCCATGGATGTGGATCCTCAGGATGTTATAACCAGGGACAATGTTTCGGTGAAGGTTAATGCTGTAATCTATTTCAGGGTAATCGCTCCGATAAAGGCTATAGTTGAGGTTGAGCAATACAACTATGCAATGTCTCAACTCGCCCAGACAACCCTGAGAAGTGTGTGCGGCCAGGTAGAGCTGGATGAGCTTTTGTCTGCAAGGGAAAAGATTAATACACAGCTTCAAACAATACTGGACACACATACAGACCCGTGGGGATTAAAGGTCACAACCGTGGAATTAAAGCATATTGATCTGCCCCAGGAGATGCAACGCTCGATGGCCAAGCAGGCTGAGGCTGAAAGGGAACGTCGCGCCAAGGTAATCAATGCGGAAGGGGAATTCCAGGCTGCGACAAAGCTGTCCCAAGCATCTGAAATAATTGAAAGTCACCCTATGGCCTTGCAACTCAGGTATCTCCAGACAATGCGCGAGATGTCGGCAGAGCAGAATACAACAACCATTTTTCCGTTTCCAATTGAACTTTTCAAGCCGTTTATAAAACTTATTGATAAGGAGGGCAAATAAATATGGTTACCGTTCACGGATTCAGAGGTTCAAGGTTCACAGTTCACGGTTATTTAAGTGAGCTAAAGTTGTTGCTCATTACTGGTTGTTAGCTTTCAGCTTTGAGCTTTCAGCATCTTTTTTTTATGGTATGCATTCACGGAACGTTGAAATTAGAAATTAGAAACTGGAAATTTGGCCTTCATACTGAGTAGTTACCATGCTTTTGTACTGTTCATCCCAATTTCTAGTTTCTAATTTCAAGTCGTGAACGGCTACTAAATATGTTTACCCTGTACAAGGACATCAACTATTGACATAATTAAATAAAACAGTTAAAAAAACTATTTTTCTTGTCATGATTAACGGTTTTGCAAAACCCTCAAACATAGAAAAGGAGATTTATTGTATATGGGCGCTAAGAAAAAAAAGGAGTTCAAGGAAAAACCTTTAGATAAAATGACTGCCAAAGAGCTAAGGGATGTAGCCAAGGAGATCCCTGAAATTACCGGTGTTCATGGAATGAATAAGGCAGAGCTGATAAGTTCAATAAAAAAGGCAAGGGGGATCGAAGAGGCGCCGAAGAAAAAAGCCGATGCATCGGTTCGCGACATCAAATCAAAAATCAGAAAACTAAAGGGTGAGCAAGAAGCCATTTTAAAGGCCGATAATAAAAAAATGGCGATTATTTTCAGGCGCCGCATTTCCAGGCTGAAGAAAAAAACAAGAAAAGCAGCATAAAGTGATATTTATGATCAATCCATCCTCTATAGCTTTTGATGTTGACGGGGTTTTTGCCGACACCATGACATTGTTTCTTGATATAGCGCAAAAGGAGTATGGCATAAGCTGGATAAAGCCCGAAGATATTACGTGTTATATTATTGAAGATTGCATTAATCTCGATAAAAACATTATTGAAAATATATTAAACAGAATACTCGATGGAAACTACGATGCTACCTTAAAACCTATAGACGGCGCTTCCGAAGTCTTGACAAGGCTGGGAAGGAGTCAAAGACGGCTTCTCTTTGTAACGGCCAGGCCTTATTTGGGTCCCATCTACGATTGGATGTTAAGCATCCTGCCGCTTAAACCTGATTCAATAGAGATTGTTACAACAGGCACATTTGAAGGCAAGCCGGATGTTCTTTTGCGCAACAATATTACCTATTTTGTTGAGGACAGGCTTGAGACCTGCTTTAAACTTAAAGAGGCCGGCATAACGCCGGTTCTGTTCAAGCAGCCGTGGAACAGGGAATCTCATCCATTTGTAGAGGTCAAAACATGGAACGATCTTGAAAAGCTAATCGAATTTTAATGATTTCATCTTCTTTTAAAAAGTTAATCGGATCTTTTATCGAATTTCTTTCCCTGGAAAAAGGGTATTCCAAAAACACCTCTCGCGCATACCTGCACGATCTTGAAGAGTTTGCATCCTTTCTCGCTCAAAACCGGTCTTTAAGGAAGGGAAAGAGTAATTATACAAATTCATATAAAGACAATCAGGTTGTGGTGGATAAAGTAAGCCCATTGACAATAAGGGGTTATTTGGGATTTTTACACAAAAAAAACAAAAAGGTAACTATGGCACGCAAGCTTTCCTCTTTGCGTTCCTTTTTCAGATATCTTGTGAGGCATGGTGTAATTACTGATAACCCGGCTGATTTGATTCTTTCGCCAAAACAGAGAAAGGCTATTCCTGTCTATCTGACAGTTGATGACACATTCAGGCTGCTGAATTCCATAAAAACAGACACATTGGCCGGCTTGAGGGATTGCGCTATTTTTGAGTCTCTATATTCGAGTGGAATAAGAGTATCTGAGCTTGCGGGATTAAATTTGACTGACGTGGATTTTACGAGCTGTGTTATCCGTGTCTTTGGAAAAGGTAGCAAGGAAAGAATTGTGCCGATCGGCAAAAAGGCTCTTGATGCAATAAAGGCTTATAGAAAAAGGCTGCGTCTGGAAGCAGGTACGCAAGCTGATGAAAACGGCCCCCTGTTTCTAAACAAAAAGAATGGCCGTCTTACAGCAAGATCTATCGCTCGTATCCTTGACAAGGTCGCAAAAGAATGCGGGCTCTTAACGCCTGTTTCGCCCCATGCTTTTCGTCACTCGTTTGCAACACACATGCTTGATGCCGGCGCTGATTTAAGAGTAGTGCAAGAACTCTTAGGGCATAAAAGTCTTTCTACTACACAAAAATATACACATGTGAGCATAGGCAGACTAATGGAAACTTATGACAAAGCCCATCCAAGAAGGTAATAAATATTGACGAATTCGTAAAAACTCGAATTCATCAGAGGTCAGAGGTCGGAGATCAGAGGTCGGAGGTCAGAGCAAGGATTTATGTTTGTCAATTTATGATTGTAGATTGAAAAGATAGAGCACTTCGGTTCCTCAGCATAAACTCAGCGATTCCAACAATCATCAATCATAAATCCAAAGAGTTCAGAGAACCCAGCAACCGTAAACTGTGAACCGTAAACAGTGAACGGTTACATTATACAGATGAAATTTATATATGACCTTCCTGAAGAACTGGCCGGCGATTTTAACAACAGATGGAAAGACTTCTGTTCTGCAGCAAAAAGCTTAAATATTACCCTTTCATATGATTCTGAAATATTTGCTGCATTAAAGCAGGTATTTGCCTTTAGCGATTTTGTCGCGAGGAGCTGTATCCATCATCCGCATCTCCTTAATGATCTTATTAAAAGCAGCGATCTCCAAAAAAGATATATTCAAGGTGATTACAACAACAAGCTGAAGAAACTGCTTCCTTCCGGTTCTAGGCACACACTGCCTGACATTCAGCATATACTGCGCCTCTTTCGTCTTCGCGAAATGGTTCGAATCGCCTGGCGCGATCTTGCAGGCTGGGCTGACCTCGCTGAAACCATGTCGGATCTTTCAGCCTTTGCCGATTCATGTATCAAGCATGCGCTTTCACTTCTTTATAAACGGCAATCCCTGGAATACGGCATCCCCACAGGGGTTAACGGCAAGCCTCAATGCCTTGTGGTTATAGGAATGGGCAAGCTTGGAGCATATGAACTTAATTTCTCTTCCGATATTGATCTAATTTTTGCCTTTCCGGAACCCGGAAAAACAAAAGGGCAATCAAAATCTATAAGCAATGAAGAATTTTTTATGCGGCTTTGCCGGAACCTGTTAAATGTAATCGGAGCAACCACTTCAGACGGCCTTGTGTTCAGGGTGGACATGCGCCTCAGACCCTATGGCGAGAGCGGGCCTTTAGTTATGAATTTCGATAGCATTGAATCATATTACCAGAGGCAGGGACGTGAATGGGAGCGTTATGCCTGGATAAAAGCAAGAATCATTGCCGATGATAATGATGCCGGCAACAGGCTTTTGGAAATGCTGAGACCCTTTGTTTATCGT
>CBDAFK010000239.1:0-3734 GCA_965195235.1 uncultured Desulfobacterales bacterium
TATTCTCCTTTTGGGATAGACCATGCCCCTTCATCCTTATTTTTCCAGAACGGCCCACCAGGGTGAACAAGAAAAACTTCTAAGAAATCATTTTTAAATTTATACACAAGTAAACCTGCACTTTTTTTTGACATTATAATTTACCGATTAATATTCATTTTTTATAGGATATAATTCAAGACTGTTGCTAAATTCCCCTGACCCCCTTCAAAGGGGGGAATCGTTCCGTTACATTCTTTTTGTGAGTTTCAAGGCCAGGCTTATTCTGTGCGATAAGGCCTGCTATCTTCCGGCCTCTGATTTCTTTGTATTGATCTTTCGTATCGGGCTAAAACGTTACTTTGGGCACCGCTTTTTCCGATTCCGGGATTTCATAGTACTCGGCTTTTTCGACACTTGCCAGCACTGCAAAGAATTTTCCAAAAAAAGTTCGTATATATGTGTTTAAAATCTGAACGGATTCGTTATATCTTTTCCGTTCCACGGAAATTCTGTTTTCTGTGCCTTCGAGACTGTCCTGAAGCTTCAGAAATGACTCGTTAGCTTTAAGCTCCGGGTATCTCTCCTGAAGAAAAAGAAGTCTCGAGAGCACACCTTCAAGACGTTTTGAGCTTTCGACTTTATCTTTTACGGTTTTTGCCTGGAAGTATTTTGTCCTGGCCTCTGCGATATTTTCAAATAGTTCTTTCTCATGTTTTGCATAACCCTTAACCGTTTCAATTAGATTCGGGATGAGGTCATATCTCCGCTTGAGCTGGTTTTCAACCTGGGCCCACTTGCCCTTGACATTTTCATCCATGGCAATAACTGTATTGTAGCCACCGATAAGCCTTCCTGCTACAAAAATGCCAACAAGTAAAACAACACCTGCAATTATAAGAATGGTTTTTAATGATTTTGACATAAAGCCCTCCATAAAAACATAGGTAACAATTTACGTCTTTCAAAGAGACTTTTTTGACAGGATTAACAGGATATTCAGGATTAAAAGATCAAAAGTCACCCTGTAAATCCTCATCAAAATCCCTTATCTTACGTTTGATTTCAACTTTCCGTTCACCAAAATTAATAAAAAAAACCATAACCCATTCGGTTGTAAACTCTGTATGCACGACCAATGATTTTCTCAGTCAATTCTCTGTGTTTCATTTATATGCCTTTCTCAGGATTATGATTTTATGATTTACTGGATGGCTAAAGTGAGACTTAACCTTATTTGTTTACTTGAAACAAAATCTTGTTTATCCTGTTATCCTGTCAGAATTTTTTTCAAAGGGCTAAGGTGTTACAAATATAGAATTACCAGCCTCCTGAAGCGCCGCCTCCGCCGAATCCCCCGCCGCCTCCGCCACCGAAACTGCCTCCACCGAAACCGCCACCACCACCCCAGGAGCCACGCCTTCCACCCATAGAAGATAAAAGGAAAAATATAAGAAAAAGTCTCGGGTTTTTTATAAAAAGAATAAAGATAATCACGAAAAACAGTAGCGATATTATTTTGCCCATGAGGCTGACAGGTTGATCTTTGCCGGTGCGTTGGCCAGAGCCTTGGGCGGAGCGTTTTATTTTCGGCATTCCGGTTATCTTTACGCCGGAATCTGCGGCTATTTCATTGGCCAATGCAAGAGCTGTGACATATACACCTTTTGAATATTCTCCTTTGCGGAAAAAGGGCACGAGATAATTACGGCCTATGGTTCCTGCCAGGCTGTCGGGTATGACGCCTTCAAGACCGTATCCGACTTCAATCCTGTATTTTCTATCTTTAAGCGATATAAGAAACAAAACACCGTTGTCTTTTCCTTTTTGCCCGAGTTTCCATCGATCGTGAGCTGTTGTTATTGAAAAATCCTCGATAGATCCGCCTTCGAGGCTTTTAATGGTCAGGATGACAAGCTGAGCTGTTGTTTTTTGCTCAAGTTCCTGAAGATATTGATTAAGTTTATACTCGGCAGTGTTATCAATTATATCTGCAAGGTCCACCACATAGCTTTCCGGCTTTTCCGGAATGATGTCAGCATGTGAAAAGGGCTGCGCCAGGAATAACAAGCACAGGATGAGTATGATCAATGCGGGTTTAATCTTCAATTGCATCTGTAATATGCCCCAGTTTTTCGATGGCTTGATAGTAGTCTTCAAATATTGTATTGAGAGTTTCGATAGAAAGCTTTGTTTTTTCCTTCTTTGCTTTCAATATTATTTTGAATACATCGGTGTTGACGCCGGATACATCCTGCAAGGTTGTCAGGACTTCTTTATTTTGTTTGGGAGGCTCTTTCCCAAAAAGAAGAATTAAACCTCTGAAAAGGGGGATATAGCCCGAAAAGGAGTTTATAAATCCGTCTGCTATCAGTTTTTTGCTCCCGGAAGAAGAAAGGTAACCCTGCCTTATACCGATTAATTTAACTTTCAGTTCCCTTTCGCACTGATATCTGAGGTCGGATTTTTTGATTTTAAGATCATTGAAAATATCATCCCCGAAAATGGTTTTATGGAGGATCTTTATGGTCAGGAATTCAATCGGGAAGACATCAAGGGAACTTGAGACATACTCAGAGGTCATAATAAGGGGCGATGAAATCTGTTTTTTACCGAATTTTTTGCCAAGGGGCGCAAAATCTTCGAGGAATTTCAAATCAAACCTTTTGAAAACAAAGATAGAATTGATATCAGAAGTCTTAGGATTGAAATCCTCGGTCAAAGCGCTGCCGATAATGTGAATTGAATCGATTTTATCCTTGTAATTGTTTAATACAACGTCGAGAAAAGGTTTAAATTTCGCCTCGGCATTGTCATCTATCTTTAATTCGTTCATATAGCCTCCTAACCCGAATATTTCTGTTTCTTCATCTTTTCCCATTCAACGTTGGATGTTGGACGTTCGATGTTCTATGTTCTTTTTTTTCAGTCCGTCCTGGGCAAAAATAGCTTAGCGCTTATGCGCTGGGACCCCCTTCCCTTCAGTCCCCTATAATCTTTACCAACACCCGCTTCCTGCGCCGCCCGTCAAACTCCCCATAAAAAATCTGCTCCCAGCGACCAAAGTCTAATCGTCCATCCGTCACCGCAACCATCACTTCCCGTCCCATTATCTGCCTCTTTAAGTGAGCATCTCCATTGTCCTCTCCGGTCCGATTGTGGCGATACCGACTGATTGGCTCGTGGGGGGCCAATTTCTCCAGCCAATCCTCGTAGTCCTGATGAAGCCCACGCTCATCATCATTGATAAATACGGATGCGGTTATGTGCATCGCGTTTACCAGCATTAAACCTTCCCGGATGCCGCTTTCCCCCAAACAGTCTTCAACCTGGGATGTGATGTTGATTAAAGCCCGGCGAGTAGGGATTTCAAACCATAGTTCTTTTCGGTAGCTTTTCATAAATCCTCCTTATCTATTATGCTTCATAATCAAGGCTATCCGTTCAAGTTCCTCCGTTTTCGGGCGATAAAAGAACATGGATAGAGCCGAAATAGTGATAAAAATGTAGAGGGTTTGAAGGTCATCGCCAAGAAAAAACAGGACAAGTCCGTAGAGCCCAATGCTTTCACAAAGTGCAAGAGAGACAAACACAGCGATTGTATATTTAGCAAAAAGTGAAGGCTGATTAGAAATCGACGCAGGTTTGACAAATTTAGCTTCAGGGCTGCTGAACCGACCTGTAAGCATAAATCTTCGTAAAAAATGGGCAAGGAATAGTGTAACGACTAGATCGGAAGTGCGTCGTGTAGGGAA